>NZ_JBKVCZ010000037.1:0-51534 GCF_046966825.1 Hungatella sp.
GTTGAATCCGTGGAACAGCCGGGCCAGGGTAAGGGTGGAAAATGCCATGGTACAGGCCCTTCCCGCACCGCCCTCGTGAAGGCCCGTGGTATAGGCCCACATGGTGGCTGCCGCTATAAGGCCGCCCTGGACCAGGATATCGCGTATGAAGGAGGCGGTCAGTATCCCTTCCCTGGGATTCCTGGGCGGTTCCTTTAACAGACCGTCCTCGGGCGGCTCCATGCCGATTGCATTGGCGGGAAGGGTATCCGTAATCAGGTTGATGAACTGCAGATGGACCGGCGCAAAGGGCAGCGGCAGCGCCAGCAGGGATGTATACAAGACGCTTAAAATCCCCGCCATGTTGCCGGACAGCAGGAATTTGATTGCATTTCGGATATTGCGGTATACATTTCGTCCGTTGGCTACGGCCTTGATGATAGTGGCAAAGTTATCATCCGTCAGGATCATGGAAGCGGCGTCTTTGGAGACCTCCGTTCCCATCTTTCCCATGGCCACGCCGATGTCAGCCTTTTTAAGAGCGGGCGCGTCATTGACGCCATCTCCCGTCATGGCCACAATATGGCCCTTTCGCTGCCATGCGCTGACGATTCTGATCTTATGCTCCGGGGATACCCGGGCGTACACGTTGATCCGTTCCAGATTCCGGTCCAGCTCCTCATCCGCCATGTCGTCCAGCTCAGGACCGCTCACGGCGATTCCGCCTTCGTTTAATATTCCAATCTTCTCCGCAATGGCCGCCGCCGTGATCTTATGATCCCCCGTAATCATGACCGGCCTGATTCCGGCACGTCTGGCATTTAAGACCGCATTTTTCGATTCCGGTCTCGGCGGATCCATCATCGCTGTCATTCCTAAAAATATGTATCCTGATTCCGACTTCTCCGTCAGAATCTCCTTTTCTCCCATTTTTTTGTATACAAAGGTGAGAACGCGCAGCCCCTGCCGCGAGAAATCGAGATTTTGCGCGTTGATCCGCTGGCGGTCATTTTCCCGCATCACACGGACGCCTTCTCCTGTCAGGATCGATTCACAGCGGGGAAGCAGAATATCCAGGGCTCCCTTGGTAAACATCACCCGTACGCCGTCAACACGGTGCACGGTGGTCATCAGCTTCCGGTCAGAGTCAAACGGAAGCTCTCCGATTCTCGGCATGGAATGCCTCAGCTCTGTTTCCTGGATTCCGAGTTTCCGCCCCATAACGACGAGAGCCGCCTCCGTTGGATCACCCAGCATTTTCCCGTCCGCGCAGGAAGCATCATTCGTCAGGACCGCATCATACAGTAAGTACCGCTGAACCAGATTTTCCAGGCTGAGATTTTCCGGCGGATAGAGGCGGTTATTTACATAAACTTCCTCCACCGTCATTCTGTTCTGTGTCAGGGTTCCCGTCTTGTCGGAGCAGATAACCGACACGCATCCCAGGCTCTCCACGGCCTTTAAGTCCTTGATAATCGCGTGTTCCTTCGCCATCTTCTGCGTTCCCATGGCCTGCACGATGGTGACAATGGAACTGAGCGCCTCCGGTATGGCCGCCACCGCCAGCGCCACCGCAAACATCAGCGAATCCAGCACCGGCATCTTCCGGTAAATGCTGAGTCCGAAGACCAGAGCACAGATGATCAGGATTCCCGCCGCCAGATGGCTGCCGAACTGATCCAGACTGATCTGAAGAGGCGTCTTCTTCTCCCCTGTGCTGTTCATCAGCGCGGCAATTCTTCCGATCTCGGTGTTCATGCCGGTGCCGGTAACCAGAACGGTACCGCGCCCCGCCGCCACCAGAGAGCCGGAAAATACCATATTGTGCTGTTCTGCCAGCGGTACCTTTTCTGTCCTGATCTTCCCTGTCTTCTTTTCCACATTGATGGATTCTCCCGTCAGGGAACTCTCGTTCACTAACAGGGAATACGTCTCCAGGAGACGCCCGTCTGCCGCCACCATATCCCCGGCCTCCAACAGGAGAATATCTCCCGGCACCACGTCGGAGGACAGAATCTCCTGCCTCCGGCCGTCACGAAGGACCCCCGCCATAGGCGCGGAGAGGGATTTTAAACTGTCTAAAGATTTTTCTGCTTTCTGGTGTTCCACGGTGCCCAGAACCGCATTTAAAAGGAGCACCGCGAATATGACTGCGGTGCTCTCCACATCTCCCGATATCATGGAGATGACTGCCGCTATGATTAAAATGATGACCAGAAGATCCTTAAACTGGTCCAGAAATACCTGGAGGGCACTCCGTTTTTCCCCCGCCCGAAGGGCATTCGGCCCAAATTCCTCCTTCCGCACTGCCGCTTCCCGGGAAGAAAGCCCGGATCTCGCCGCCTCTAAGCGCCCCAGTGCTTCTTCTTCTGATAAATGAAACCATTCTTCCATGCTGACGCTCCTTCCCCATCTCTCCTACTATGGTATGAGTCAAAAATTGCTTTTCATGCATGAAATTTAATAAAAGCGGACAGCTGCCCTTCCATTTCCCTTTTCCATCCGTTATACTGATACAGGCAAGTATTTATGAACTGTTGAAAGGAGACGTTTTATGGATAAAATAACGAGCTTTACCATCAATCATTTAAAACTTCTTCCGGGCATCTATGTCTCGAGGAAAGATACCGTCGGCGGCCATACCGTCACGACCTTTGATTTACGCATGACCCGGCCGAATTACGAGCCGGTTATCAATACCGCTGAAATTCATACCATAGAACATTTGGGCGCAACATTTTTAAGAAATCACGCGGAGTACAGCTCCCGTGTCCTCTATTTCGGCCCCATGGGCTGCCGCACCGGTTTCTACCTGCTCCTGTCCGGGGATTATGAGTCAAAGGACATCGTCCCGCTCATGACGGAGCTTTTCGAGTTCATCCGCGATTTTGAAGGCGAGGTCCCCGGGGCCGCTGCCAGAGACTGCGGAAACTACCTCGATATGAATCTGGGGATGGCGAAGTATATCGCGGGGAAATACCTGGATCAGGTTTTATATGGCATTGATGAGAAGCATCTTGTGTATCCGGAAGACTAAAAAAGTCAGAAAGAAGAGCAGGCTGAGTTCCCGACAGATTGGTATCTGTCCAGACTTAAGCCTGCTCTTCTTTGTTAAGCGTTTACCGCCATCATCTACCCACAAACACCACAATCGTCCTGGGCGGAACCTCAAACTGCCTGGTCTCCATCACCGGCATTCCACCGTCCAGCTCACCGCCATCCGCAGACACTGAAACCTCCGGATACATTCCATTGCTGTCTTTTTCGTCGGTATTAAACACAATATGCCATTTCTGCTTCTTAGGCAGATTGGGCAAATCAAACTCATGCGGCTCCCAGTGCATATTATATGCGACAAAGAAGCTGTCGTCCGCGGTCCCATCCGGTTTCTTTCCATATTCTCCGCAGTACATAATGCCGATCTGCCTCCGGAAATTCTCAAATTCCGGCCGCCACGCCTTTACGCCATGGTAGGAGACATCCGGCCTGCCGCAGGATAAGTAATCCATAACCTTCGGCTCTGTGGCCATATGGAATACCGGGTGACTCTTCCGGAAGGCAATCACCGCCTTCGTAAACTCATAGATATCCCGGTTGGTTTTCAAAAGATTCCAGTTCAGCCACGAGACCTCATTGTCCTGGCAGTAGGAATTGTTGTTGCCGTCCTTGGAATTGCCGAACTCGTCTCCGGCCAGCAGAAGCGGCGTTCCCTGGCTTAAGAACAGCATCAGGAGTGCATTCCTGATCTGCTTCTTCCGCAGCTCCACAATCTTCTTACGCCTTGTGTGCCCTTCCACCCCACAGTTCCAGGAGTAATTATAGGGATTGCCGTCCTGATTACCCTCGCCGTTAGCCTCATTATGCTTCGTATCATACGACACCATGTCCATCAGCGTAAATCCGTTGGTATTAGCCATATAATTGACCACACCGTACTCTGCAGGATTGCGCCTGCTTCGGAAGATCAGATGATTCATCTCATCCTCATCGCCCTTTAAGGCCCGGCGCATGTCTACCAGAAAACCATCGTTATACTCTGCCAGATGCTTCTCATGCCCGCCCGGAACACCGAGCCAGGAGGTGGCAAACAGCTTTGTGCCGCTCAGATACGGGTCGCGTCCGATCAGATCATTGGGAGTAAATCCCACCAGATGGACCCCGTCCACATGAAATTCCTCCGTCCAGTAACGGACCGCATCGAGGACAAACGCAGGATTTTCCTTCCCGGTAAAGTAAAGCTCTATAATCAGTTCCAGGCCCTCTTTATGAAACGTCTTCACAAGGTTTTTGAACTCCCTTACCGGGTGTTTTTCCTTTCCCGAACAATAGGAAGCCTTCGGTGCGAAATAATAACCGGAGGTATATCCCCAATAATTCAATTTTCCAGTGGGTTTATCCACAGCGTAAGGATTTCCATCCACATGCTCCGGCATCATCAACTCCGAAAATTCATTTACAGGAAGAAGCTCCAGACTCGTAACTCCCAGCTCTTTTAGATACGGAATCTTTTCAATCAACGCACGGAAAGTCCCCTTGTCTTTCGCTCTGGAAGCGGGATTTTTAGTAAATCCCCTCACATGCGCCCGGTAAAGAATCATCTCTTCATATGGAATCTTTAAAGGCTTATCTCCCTCCCAGTCGAAGTCCGCAACGACTGGCGATCTCATGGGACGCTCTGCCGCAGATAAATCACCCCAGACCTCTCTTCCGGTAAACTGTTTTCCGTAAGGGTCGGCAAGCAGCTTTCCGTCAAGCTCGAAGCAGTACTCCAGTCCTGAAAAGTCGCCGAGAACAGTCATGTTCCAGACATCCCCGCGCTTTGCCTCCTGCGGGAAATGCAGCCGTGCATATTCTGTCTCCTCCCCGCTGTGGTATAATAGAAGATCACACACCTCTCCCTGTGCGGCTACACACACATGAATCCCGCCATCAACTCCGGTAAGTCCCATGGAATAAATTCTGTTGTCCTGCTTAGCAATTCTATATCCTTCCATACCGCTTATCTCCTCTATCTGCCGGTGGTTTCATTTCTCGTTCCGGCGGTCCGCCATAAGACGAGTTACTGCTTCTCGATCCGTTCCGCCAGATCGTTAAGAATCATCCAGCGTTCCATCTTTTCTTCGAGAAGCTGTTCCTGTATTCTCTTTTCTTCCATCAATTCATTCAATTTCGTATAATTGCTAACACTTTTTTCAATCTGTGCGTCCAGATCGGCGATCTTTTCTTCCACAGCTGCTATGGTATCTTCTATTGTGTCCCATTCTCTCTGTTCTTTAAATGAGAACCGGAGTTTTTTCTCTCCCTTGGGCTTTTCGGTGGTCTTCTTCCCCTCATTTCTATCAGAAGACTTCTTGCCAGTCCCCATTCCCGCCGGCAGCATCCCCTCCGGGTACTTCTCCGCAAAAGCCGCCTGGTAATCCGTGTAACCGCCCTCATACTGAGTCACCCGGCCCTCGCCCTCAAATGCGAAGATCCGCCGTACCACACGGTCCAGGAAATACCGGTCATGGGAGACCGTGATAACAATTCCCTGAAAGCTGTCCAAATAATCCTCGAGAATCGTCAGCGTCTGAATGTCCAGGTCATTGGTCGGCTCGTCTATAAAATGTACCCCCGCCCGGATATCCCTTGTAAACTCTGCCTTTCACGCCATACAAAACTGTGTATCGTGTTAATTATAACTGTTTTTTCCAGAAAAGAAAAGGCATTATTCTTGAGCCTTTATTTCCTCTATAACCTCATTTAAATACATCCACCGGTCCATCTTTTCTTCCAGTTCTTTCTCCCTGGCTTCTTTTTCTGCCATCAACTCATTCAGTCTGGTATAATCGCTGGCGACCCCCGCCATCTCCTGATCTAGCTTCCCTATTGCTGCTTCCAGGCCAGCAATCTCATCCTCAATGGTTTCCCAGTCTTTCTGCTCCTTGAAAGTAAGTTTTTTCTTCTTGGGGATATTCTTGGTGTCTTTCCAGTTACCCTTATTTGCGGATTGATTCGGGACCGCTTTCGTCTGCACTGCACTCCCTTTTTTTTCTATGCTTTCTTCATCTTCAGTTCTTTTACCCAGAGTTCTCTGATAATCCGTGAATCCACCTTCATACTGGGTGATCTTTCCCTGCCCTTCAAATGCAAAGATCCGGTTTACCACCCGATCCAGAAAATACCTGTCATGAGACACGGTAATCACAATACCCGGAAACGTATCCAGATAGTCCTCCAAAATAGTCAGTGTTTGAATATCCAAAAAATTGGCAGGCTCATCCAATAAAATCACATTAGGTGCACTTATCAGAATCCGCAACAGATACAGCCGGCGCTTCTCACCGCCAGACAGCCGGTTAATTGTCGTATACTGCACGCTGGGAGGGAACAGAAAACGTTCCAGCATCTGACCGGCACTGACGCTTCCATCTTTCGTCTTTATATACTCAGCCACATCTTTAATATAGTCAATGACCTTCATGTTTTCATCCATGGCTTCATTTTCCTGTGAAAAATATCCTATCTTCACAGTTTGACCTATTTCCACGCTTCCAGCATCCGGCTGCACTAAACCAACTATGATTTTCATTAAGGTGGATTTGCCGCTTCCGTTGGGGCCTATGATTCCCACCCGGTCGTTTTTCAGAAAAATATAGCTGAAATCCTTTATCAGCACCTTATCTCCATAGGACTTGCATAAATCCTTTACTTCTACCGTGGTCCGCCCCAGACGGCTGGCAATGGACTCCAGCTCCACATTCCGGTCATACTCCGGTCCTTTCCGTTCCTGCAGTTCTTCATATCTCTGAATGTGCGCTTTCTGCTTCGTGGAACGTGCTCTGGCTCCCCTTTGCATCCACTGAAGCTCCATTCTCAGGATAGACTGCCGTTTCCGTTCTGCCGCCTCGGTCATATCCAGCCGCTCCGCCTTTAACGTAAGGAAGGACTGGTAGCCACCCTGGTAATTGTAAAACTTTCCTTTATCCAATTCCACAATCCGCTTCACCACACTGTCCAGGAAATACCTGTCATGAGTGATCATCAACAATGCTCCTTTGAAATTTCTCAAATATTCCTCCAGCCAGTCAGCCATAACGCTGTCCAGATGGTTGGTCGGCTCGTCCAAAATCAGAAGCTCCGCCCGGCTCATAAGCACACTTGCCAGGGCCACCCTTTTTCTCTGGCCCCCCGAAAGTGTCTCCATCTTTGCATCATGATCTGTGATTCCCAGTTCATTGAGCATACTTTTGGCCTCGACCTGCATCTCGTCCCTGGAACTGTAATGGGATTCTTTCTCATTGTCCCTCATGATGCTTTCCAGAACCGTATCCCCTTCCTTAAATTCCGGTATCTGTGGCAAATAACGAATGTACAGATTCCGCCGCCGTGCCACCGAGCCTTCATCCGGTTCTTCCAATCCTGCCAGAATTTTTAAAAGCGTGGATTTTCCTGTCCCGTTAATTCCGAGAAGCCCCACCTTCTCCCCTTCATTAATAGAAAATGACGCATCATCAAACAACAGCCTCTCTGTATATGATTTGCTTAAATGTTCTATGGTTACCAAATTCATCGAAATGTTTTCCTCTGCCTTTCCTTATTGCATGCTATTAAAACCTTACATTATCATGATTGCGTACTGTGTTTATTATAACTGCTTATCCCGCAAAAAGAAAGATACAACCGCTGCCAGTCGTATCTTTTCTTTAATATATGTGTTTTATCCTGCCGTACCGGATTTTAAGTCTAACCCAGCCAGCAAAGGGCTATGTATCTGCTATAAGCTCCGAAGGAGTTCTCTGTTTTTACGCTCCAACGCTTTCTTCAGTTTTTCATTTTCTTTCTGTAAATCATCCTTTTCCCGCTGCAGTACCCGAAGTTGTTTCTGCATGACTGCAATCTCATTATCCATAGCCATATCAAGAATTTTTTTTCTTGGGTGGCTCATACCAGCCTGTTGGCTCATCACACGCTCCAGTTCCACCCGCACAATCTGATTTTTATAAAAGAACCCTCTGGATAGTCCGGTTTTTTCCATCAGTTTGGGAACCGTTACCCTCTCCCCCTCGGCCATCAGTTCAAATATGGCTTTCTTCGCCTGCTCTATCTTTTGCTCACTGGCTTTCTTATTTATTTCCAGCATCTTGTCGTATCTGCTCATATTCTTCCTCCCATCCGTTCAGATTCTGCAGTATTATCTCTGAAAGCATCTGCCTGACTTTTCTTGTTTCGTCTGCCAATATCTGATTCCCCATTTTACGGTAGTATTTTACATTTCGCACACTGCTGTGTCCGAGCAGTTTAGCGATAGTAAAGTCATCCAGATGCATCTCTGTCAGCTTCATGCCATAAGTATGACGATATAGATGTGTTCCGAATCCGAAAAGTTTACCATGGTCATCACGCAAATCCCTGTCCTGAATCATGAGCATTACTTTACACTGTATTGTGTTATACTGCAGCGGCTTTTCAGAATCCTTCTCATCGACGAAAATGTATTTTGTCTGACCATACCGTTCTCTGGTATAATTCATCGCTTTGCGTATCAGCGCAGCAAGTTCCCCACTGATCGGTTTCTCATAAGTTTTTGTTTTCATTTGACGGATTTTAATGATGTGTTCCGACCCCTGCATATCTAGGCAATCCATTTCCAGCGTCAGCGTATCCGAGATTCTGGTTCCTAACATCTGGTGTATAATCATCACCCTTGCATACTGTTCATCCATCTCTACAAGATTAGCACTCAGCCGCCGGAGTTCTCCGTCTGAATAGGCTTTAAATTCTGATTGTCTCTCTGGCGGGATATCCCTGTTTATGAACAGCCCGTCCAGATTCTGATAATCACATACCCGACCTATGCTTTCCAAAATTGCCCGCAGCCGGTTCAAATCTGCATGAAAATGTTTTGTTGAGGTATCCTCTGTTTTCAGATAAATCAGATATTCCTCCATTACTTTGCGGTCTATATCCCGGCAGGATTGTACCTCCTTTTTCTTCTCTGCCAGAAACCCCACCATCCTGCACATCGCTGTTATTTCCTTCTGCACACAGGCAATTGCCTCCGTTTGCAGGTTTAGGTAAATTCCTTTTTTCAGTTCCTCCCGTATCTCCTGCTGCGGAATTTTTGTAAAATTTAATGTTTTATTATTTTTAATCGGATTTGCGTGAATCGGGATATCCAGTTGACTCAGCTCCCATATATCCTTTTCTCTCTCAGAACGATAATCCGACATACTTTTTGTAAAATCCAGTACCCTTCGCAAGTAGGTGACAACTTTGCTTTGAGTAATTTCCACATTCCCATACAGTCCCTGATGCTCATATGTCAGCCTGACGCCTTCCCCCAACAGCCACCCCTTATATTGCCGCATCCACGTTTCTGCTGGCCGCTCATCAAAGTTCTGCACCCCCTTTGCTCTTTTCTTTAGAAACCGGCAAAGTTTCCTGTAATATTGAATGCGTGAATAAACCGTGGAAAGCGCCATCTTGCTCCCTTCCTGTTCTATAAACGCCCTCATCACCTCCCGTATGGGCTGTGAAGGCAAATCTCCCAAGTCATAAAAAGCATTTTTTGCTGCCTGCTTTTTCTGCAATTCCGTTGCTTTCTGATAGCACGGCATATCTTTTAAATAAATTCTGTCTGTCATTCTTGTCACCTCTTTTCCGTTTTTAATATTGATGCCAGACTATTATGCTGACTGAAATATTCATCATTCTTATTCGCTATTTTTCTTGGGATATAATCAAGGTACTGCTGTGTCATTTCCTCATAGGAATGGCCCAGATAATCCCGCACTCCCTGCAGGGATACCCCATTCTCGTAAAACAATGTTGCTACGCCATGCCGGTAATCATGAGACCGGAATAAATATTCCTCATTCTGTATCATGTTCTCTGCACAGAGCCGCTTCATCTTACTCCGAAACGTGGTAGTACAATAAGCTCCGTTTTTGCGATTTTGGAACACATAATCGTCTGGGCCAATGCTATGTCTTTTCAGATACACCATCATCAGTTCATACAAGGCTTCCGGAATCGGAATCCGTTTATAATTCTTCATTTTAATCTGATACACCTGAATCCATGTATCCCTTCCTTGTATGTAATAGGCATTTCCTTTCAAAGTACAGACTTCACTAATCCGCAATCCTAACGACCATAGATGCAAAAACATCAGCCTCAATTCTTCCGGAAATAAATGCAGCTTTCTTAAGATCTCCTGTATAACCTCGGATTCTACACTTCGGTCATGATGCTGTACTATGGATTTTTTCAAATAATACTCTGCCCGAAATGGTGGTTTTTCAATATATTGGCGAACCTGCAGAAAATTGAAAAAATGCACAATACCCATAACAATATCATTGAAGGTTTCCGCCTGAATCGGCTTTTCCTGCTGCTTTTGAAAGTAGACCTCCATCTGCTGTTCTGTAACCATGCAGACATTCTCATCTTCATTCTGGTTTAAGTCTGCCAGGAATCTTCTTACCACAATCATTTCACTTCGCAGGTTTGCAATAACCAAATTGGTAATACCCAATCCGTACTGCATATACTGCTTCAGCAATTCCCGGTTCCGTTTATGGGTTACTTCCAAAAAAGATAATCGCTTTACCGGATTCGAGGGGTTAATCCGCTCTGGCTGAAAATGAAACCGTTCCAGGTACCAGACATGCGCTTTCCAGTTAATCTCATCTGCCTGCATAAAAAGCGTTTTTCTTGCCAGCTCTGCAATACCTGCCATATTGTTCTCACCATATCCAGATGTCAGTGTCTCCTTGAACTTCTTTATCTGGTCCAGTTCCAACATTTCTATGTCGGTTATGCGCTGTTCGATGCAATAGCTGTAAAAAACCCGCAGGCACTTTAAATGCCATCTCAACCTCTCATTATCTTCTGTTGTTTCTATCAAACCGTGAAGCACATTAAATATCTGCCGTTTCATGTTCTCAGGGGCCGCCACACGAAAATCCCACAGAAGACTGGTTTTCTCCAGTACCGTTTCAAATCTCCCGGCCAATTCCTGATTCGGATGATACGGTAAAAACAGAAGTTGATTTTCATATTTCGGTTTTACACGGTTACTGCCAACCAACCGTACCTGTCTGCGTATGGAATACTGTTTAATGCGGTCATAGCCTTTCATGTATGTGCTTAAGGCTTTTTCTCCTATCGTTCCCTCCAAGTATTCCTGATATGCAGCTCTCAGTGAGTAATCAAGTTCCGCTATATGCCACACCCCTTGCGTTTCCATAAAGGCAGCCACCTTATTCCTGTATGTGGCTCTTACTTCCGCACACTCTGTTAATTCTACCTTGAGCTGTGCCTTAAGCTGTAATAAATCCTCCGGCTGCTCCTGCCTTAATACCTGGTATACAGGCACTCGCGTTCACCTCCATCTCTATAGCAGTTTATCAATACCATAATTTATGGAATGCTTTGCATAAAACTCGCGGCTGGCCTCCATCAGTTTATCATCGATAATACCAAGGTATTGAATGGTAGTATCCAGATGCTTATGCCCCAGAGCCTGGCTAATCAATTCCAAGGACCAGCCTGCATTCCATCTTGTAACCGCAAAATATCTCCGCAGCATATGTGGCGTTAGTTCGATTCCTGTCTTTTTCGCCGCCCGATCCAGCATGGCGTATACGCTGTCCACTTTTAGGGGCTGCCCTGACGTAGTACCGGAAATATTGATAAACAGGTAATTGCCATGCTGCAGCAATTCCCGGTATTCAGTCAGATAATGCATCAGAAAATCAAATGCGTCATTGCTGATTTTTCCTTTCCGGTACTCGGCGTTCTTTGCACGGGCCTCGTTCTCATTATCCTCACGGAAGTAAACTCCTATGGTGTGGTTCTGATAGTCGATATCCCGGCTGTAATTCACCCCTAAAATTTCACCGATACGGAAACCCGTTTCGGCAAGCAGCAGGATCAGCAATTGATCCCTCCTGTTCGTGCATGCCTGCAGAGTGGCAATGATTTCTTCTTCCTTTGCCGCCCGTACATTCCGTTCTTCCGCTTTCATATAGCCTTTAAAGGCTTTCGAACGCAGTGTTCTTTTGACACCGACTGCATTGGCCACTGTAATCTGGCTGTAAGACAACACCCGGAGGTTCTTCACGAAATCACAGTCTGCCAGAAAAAGATAGAACCTGAACACATCTTTTAAGTATGCGTTGCAGGTTCCATTATCGGTTTCCCCTATTTGATTTTTTCTGGTATGGTTTCCTTCCTTCAGCCAGTATAAAAACTGTGTAAAATGACTGCATTGATCCTCGTACCCCATGTCACACACCTGGGAATATTCCAGTTCTCTCTCACTCAGGTATTCCAGGTAACAGCAGAGAGAAAATGCATACCGCTTTACCGTGTTCGGAGATAGATTGGATTTAACCTTGTGTTTTAAATATTTACTGGGAAGCAAGGCGATTTCCAGTGTCTCGCAGTCCATGATATAAAAGTATTTAATTGTTCCCTCTGGTGCTGTTTCCACCGTATATCGCTTCAACTTCCCCCGCCTCCTTTCCTCTGACTTCATACACAGTATACCGTGTTACTTCGCTCATAGCTATCGCAAAGACCACTGAAAAACCAATGGATTTTCAGGGTAAAACCCAAGCACTACCAACAATAAATTTCAGTCTGACTGGTAGCTTCCAACAATGCTGACCGCGATTCCTGCGGCAAGGGCCATGCCAGCCAGCAGGATAACGACGGCGGCCGTAATTCCTAAAATCCAAGCTATATCTTTTCTCCCTTTTTTGGGCAGGGCCATTTCCTATGACCTAACCCATCATGAATTCTGCCATTGCCACCGCCTGATCCTCCACGGCAAAGTATTGGTCCGCCACATCCCGTTTTACTGACAGCACCGGCCCTGCCTCTTTTTCTCCCATCTGGATGGGCGCCAGGTGGCCGACAAGCTCCCGGCACAGTTTCTGGTCCGGGCAGTCATTGACCATCCCCAGTATGGTATCCACAATCGGCCGGTTCAGCATATCGGTAACCATGATCTGCTTTGCGGCGGCTCCCTGCGAGCCAATGAAATTGGCCAAATTTTCCGGTGTTACCGTAAGCATATATTCTTTTCTGGGCTGATCCGGTTCCAGATAAATATAGGCGTATCCTACATATTCCGTATCAAGGATTTTCTCGACCATATCGATATCTTCCTGTTTCATCCTTTTTCGCCTCGCTTTCCTCTTAAAACATTGACAGGTTATACCGGCCTTCTGTCGGAGAATAGATTTCCAGACCATAGCCGCTGGCCAATGCCTGAAGCTGCGCCAGTTGTAAGGATGAATGCGAAAGACTGTTCCTGCTTGCTATGAGCAAAGCATCTACCCGGTCATTCTTCACCGCTTCTACGAAGTGCTGGAATCCTTTTCTGTCCCAAAGAGGCTTTGTTCCCACATCACTGGAACTTCCGGCTGTTTCAAAGCACATCTGCTCCGCATAATCCATAAGGCTTTTAAACTGTTCTTTCAAAGCGCCGTGTGTATCCTCCGGCGCATCTATGGAACAATAGATCCATGCACGTTTTCCTTTTCCCATTTCTGTCCTCCTTGCGGCTATATGTCTGAATCGCTGTACTGCTCCAGTATGCCGTCCAGCCCGAAGCTGACCGCGATGGCCTTGTCCACATACTGCATGGTGGCTGCATTCAACCGGCCTATGTATTCCTTCAGCCGGGCGCGGTCAATGGTCCGCACCTGTTCCAGCAGAACCATCGAATTCTGGTGCAGTCCCTGAAAGCTGCCCTCCAGCTTGATGTGGGTAGGGAGCTGGTGCTTGCCGGATCTGCTGGTGATCGCCGCGGCAATCACGGTCGGGCTGAATCGGTTCCCCATATCATTCTGGATAATCAGCACAGGGCGCACACCGCCCTGCTCGGAGCCGATGACCGGCGTCAGATCCGCATAGAAAATATCGCCTTTTTTAATGTGCATTATAAAATCCTCCTTCCTGTTTATTTCATGACACAAGGACGGCGGCAGCCTCCATCGGCCGCGAACACCAGAAGGCAAGACAGCTTTTCTCGGCTGCCACCGTAGTTTCTATCATGAAATCAAATCATTTGTTCTTCGTTTTCTCCTGCTCCTATTCGACACTACTTCCCGGAGCAGAGCGCCCTTGTGCGCTCTATGGGCAGCAGACACAGACCGGCCTCTGGTTCACGTCACTTAAGGTGTGGCGCAGGCCGTCATGGGATTCTCACCCCTCCGGGGATCTCCCGGAGCCGCCCTCATTGCGTGTTCCCGCGTCTGCGGGGCTGTGACTGGACGGAAGTATCATGGTAGGCTGTTCAGGTCATTGCGGGGCGGCTTACCATAGGCCGCATTTGGACGGACAGTTCTCGCTCGGCACCTTTGATGCTATCTTATTGACAGGCTCTCTGACTGCCTGCAGGTGGTCTTGGCGTGTTCTCCTTGCCGCTTTTCCCTTTCGGGCTGAACAGCTAACGTATCTGAGCTGCTGGATATGACTGCCGTGGAAGCAGTGTTTTTCAAGGAACAGCAGGGAGAAATATTTTCCCCCTCACTTACTTCCACGTTGGCAGAGAGGTTTGAGAACCAAAAACGCAAAAGTTTTTTATATTTTTTTCAGCAGCTCACGCAGATGCTTTAATATCCGCTGTTTGCGTTTATTGATTCCTCTCTGCGACAGTCCATATTCCACTGCCAGATCACGCTCCGTGCGTTCCTCAAAGAATAGCTGTTCAATTAGGTCACGCTCATCATCAGTGAGAAGGGATAAGGCTTTATGTAGCTGCTGGGACTGGATGTTGCGGATTGCGGTTTCTTCCATGCTGTCGGTGGTTTCCACAAAATATACATCCTGCTCCAGCAGCCGTTCATAGGAGTCCTCACGGCTGGGGATAAAGGTGACAGTTTGTCCATCCTGATCCACAATGGCCTGTTCCGCCTTGAGGTCGTACTCCTGGTACTGCATTTTTCTTTCTGTAGTTTTCAGCACAGCGATGACTTCCTCGCTGGCCTCCGGGTACAGTTTCCTGTAATCCGGGATTCGATATGGCTTTGCCATAGGCTTGTCCTCCTTCATTTTCGTTTGGGTTGAAAACGAAGGACAAGCGGCGGGGAATGCCCCGCATGCAGGATCTGGTATCTAAAAGCGCCCGCAGAAAAAATGCAGGCGCTTTTTACACTCATGAATCTATTTTTTTTACAGTCGGACGGAATTTGAAGCAAAGAAAAAAATGCCGCAATCTCTTTCATGGGGATTACGACATTTTTTTGTTGGTTATGTTGTCTTCGGGATGTCTCCATCCTTCTTTTTCGCAACGCTATGGTCTCCTGCTGATTGGTTGGTTTGCGGCAAAATAATGCGCTCGCAGATTCCAATCATCAGCAGGTCTCTTTTGTATTGGCATTTGGAATGGCGGCGCATGGAAGTAGCCGGATGCAAAAATGCCGGGCATCCAGTCCCGGCATCCATATGTCTCTTATGCAGTATATTCCTTTTGCCAAACCAGCTCCTTTTCACAGTTTTTCGCTGGCCTGAAAATATAGGCTGTCGGTTTGATTGTATTATACACAGCCGACAAAAAAAGGCAATTACTCTATCATAATCAGTCAAATTACGACGTAAAAACCTAAACGTTCATCTTTAAAACGATTATTTGGAAGAAATAGTGCGGTTCTTCCCAGTAGGTGTACTCTCCCTGATATGTTTCTATAATTCTATGAATGCTTGCCATTCCGAACCCATGGAGTTCCGGGTCCTTCTTTTGGCTTTGCAAGCCTCGATTCTTCTCCAATACGGAACCCGCGGTACTGTTTGTCAGTCCAATCTCTATCTCATCTCCTTCCCGTCTGATGATGAGCTCCACTTCCTTGTTTCCCTCTTTCTTCTCCGCTGCCTCCACCGCATTGGACAACAGGTTGTTCAGCAGGTTTCCCATGTCCATACTGTCCATGTCGTCTATATGCCCCAGCACCACATAGCGGAATCCAATCCCCTTCTCACTGCATTCCGGCACCGCCTTCATCAGCATCGCATTCACTCCCTCATTCCCCGTGTCCTGGGGAAGCTCCGGATATTTTCCCAGCTCTGCATCCATCTCCTTTATATAGCCCAACAATTCCCCGTACCTCCCTTTTTCCGCCAGACGGCACAGCACATCCAGCTTTCCGTTCATATCATGGCGCAGGTGGTTCACTTCTCTCCCGATACGGAACAGGTTGAGAACCTGTTCCTCCTGCTCCCTCCATCTTTCTTTCCGGTACTCCACTTCCTGCTTTTCCCTGTAATATCTGCTCATTTGATGGTAAGCCCTCCCCAGCAGCAGAACCAGGCCGATGAACCCGCCTAAAAGGCACAGGGAAAGATAGTGCCTCCCCCTCTGGTTCAGACCGCAGTCCTCCAGGCCGAACATCCCCAATACCATGACGAACAGCAGAAGGAAGGTTCCCGCCATAATCCCATCCTCTACCTGGCCGGCATTGTCCTTCCTTCGGTACAGCGCAAGAACCACCCGTCCCATGGCAAATTTAAGCACCAGCGCCGCCAGCGCCGAATAGGTCCAAATGATTCCTCCGCTGGCTGGAAGCTCCTTCAGATGCCTCCCGGTCATGATGCCCATGATGGCAAACACCATATACGCATTGATGATTATGATCAGTACCCATGCCATCCCCAGTAACACAATCACATGGGGTCTGTCTTTCAGGGCTGCAAGACCGTAGAGAACCAGAACCGCCGCATAACAAAGCCCCAGTATGCCCTCGAATACAATGTAATGGTTCAGGACGCTCACCACAAGGAAATAAGACGCACTGCCTGCCGCAAACAACAGCCAGCGCCTGGTTCCCTTATAACGTTTTTTGAATCCATGTTCCATATACTCTACTGCTATGACTGCCGACAGGGCGTTGATCAGGCAGTTAACCATGTTTTCTGCCATATCGGCTCATCCCTTCCAGCACTGCCTTCCTCCGCTCCCTTCCCATATCCAGCTCGGTTCCATCTTTCAGCATGACGCACTTCTGCCCAACTTCACCAATATATTTCATGTTCACCAGATAGTTCTTATGTATCCGGATGAATCCATGCTTGCCCAGTTCTTCCTCCTCCGCTTTCAGACTCCCGTATTTCTCGTATTGGCTGCCGCTTCCGGTCCTGATGGTCATGGTATGGCCGCTGCACTCAATGTAGTGTATATCGGCAATCCGAATCTCCCTGCAGCCATACCCTTCCTTGATCCGATACTTTCCCTCCATATGCACCGTCAGCATAAAATACTTTCGTAGAGCCTGAGCCATGTCATGCTGCATCCGATTCTTTCTTACGAACCACAGGGGCGTATATTCAAAGGACGGGTACACCAGACTCTCATGGCTGGACACAAAGACAATCCTGGTCTCCGGGCTGGTTATATGAAGCTTTTCTGCCAAATCAAACCCATGCCACTCCGGCATCTCCAGGTCAATGAGCACCAGATCAAACCTGCGGCTTACGACCTCCGTGAACAATTCCTGCCCATTGTGATACAGACATATCTCCCGCCGGATTCTGATTTCCATCTCCGACAGACAATTTATAACCCCTTCTTCCATGCGCTTTAAGTCATCCTTGTCATCGTCGCAGATTCCTACCGTCAGAATCTTTTCACCCATCATTCCTTGTCTCCTCATCATTCCTTCCTGCAAGGTCGCTCTCCATTCCGTTCTTGCAGCATTGAAGCACGACCTGATTGAATGAAATATTTTCCCGTTCTTTGACCTCCTGCAGCCAATCAATTAGCTGCTGGGTAAAGCGTATGGTGACAGGTATGTTGGGATTCAGCAATGTTTTATCTATATGGAACATAGATACACCTCCTTGGTATTTATCATAAGTATATCTATATTCGAAACTTTTGTATATAACCGTAAATATAACTGTTTTTGGTTATATTTATATAACCAAAAAAAACACAACTACAAGCTTTTATAATATTACGTTTCGGATAATTTTTAATATGCCTTTCTTTCTGGATTGTCCAATTCCTCTGACTTTATCAAATTCCTCATCCTTCCACTGGCTTAAGTCCTCCAGATAATAAGCGTTCCTGCTGTGGAATTCATCTATGACATGCTCCGGCAGATTGACATAATCCTCAATGCTGTGAAGGGCTTTGTAGGGCATAACCGTATCCAACCGTACAGCCTCCCTTGTTCCGTCCTTCAGTACAATAAAAAGTTTCCCCTTTTCCCTCACGGCATAACCAATTACGGTCCTGCCCGTATCTTCCGTCATCCCACTGTGAAGCAATACCATTTTATATCCCTCATTTCTATATCGGCTCATCTGTATTAAATTCTTCAACTCCGGACCAGGTTGTTATATATTGCCTGCCTTGTAAATGGTTATCCAGTATAGCCCACATTGAATGTCTGCGGGTTAGGTGAGGATGATTTTTCGAGAATGCGGACGCAAAAACGCAGGCGCAGAGGGGCACTCATGCTTCCCTGCATGGAAAGGTTCATATCATCAAAATGCTCCGCCCTCTTTCATGCTCCCCTTCCCGACTCCAATTTCCGTCATTCCCTTTCAGAATATGCAAAAGACCCTCATACAGCGTTTGATTGTCTGTATTTTTAAGTTGTAAGCCGCGGGCATGAAGGTATTCTTTAATGCAACTCCTTGAAATGCTTCCATCCAATGCAAGTATGTTCATGGAAAAGCTGATGTCGTATGGATTGTTCCGCTCTTTTTGCAGGGCTTCTTTTGCAAACTGTTTTAAAATGCCTGGCTGAAGGCTGGACTCCCCCTTTGCGGCATACGGGACGTGAATGAGATTGATGGTATCATATTCTGTGGAGTAATCTTCAAAATTTTCATACCGGTTTCTGAGCCTTGCTCCCTCCTGTAGGATGAAACGGCACAGTTCCAACTCGCAGGAGGGGTCTGCCTTATCCCTGGACAGTTTAATCCGCCCCATCCCTACAGTCTGATTTGGTTCCTGTATTTCCTCCATAAATTCAATCTTCAGATATCGTTTCTCATTCTCAGGCCAACACTCCAGCAAATAACGTTCATTCATCATATACAGGTTATGGTTATAATATATGATTCCCGGCTCTATCGTCAGCTTGTTGTTATTCCATGAAATACCGCAACCCCTTACGATGCCATTCCCATACCCGGAAAATATGAGTTTCAGATAATTTTTGGGATAATCGCGGAGCTGTTCCAGCATTTCCACCTGCAGGAGATGCTTAATCTGAAAGCTTGGATGTACATATCGAAACATTTTATTTCCCTCCCTAGTCTAGCATAAGGCGATTTCGCCTATCATCATTGTATCCTCCACTCCCAGTATTCCAAAATGGTATTCGTAGAATAGTTCTGCATGAAATGGGATTTCCAGAAAAATGCGAATCAGAAAATTAATTTTTTCTTCAAGCGTCCGCGTTTGTTTCTGTCCGATAAAGATCATTAATTTATGGGGCCGGTCATTGCTGCGGTAAATGATATTGTTGCTAATTAAAGAATGGAACATCTCCGAAAACAAATCCAGCGAACTGCCCGTCTCAAACTGTCTCAAAATGCCGCTTAATACGATTCCCCATTCCTCGCGTGTGTAAAGATCCATGGCAGCTTTGTTCACTGTGCCATAGGCCTGATATTTAAAGTCCTGATGCAGCAGCTTTTTCAAATACTCATTCCGCGTCATCCCTGATAGCTGGTCGTTTTGAGCAAGGGAGTGGAGCAGCAGATTCGTCAGGCTTTGCCGCAGTTCAGGAAAATCTTCTATATCTGGTGAAAATAAATCCTTAAAGATTTCATAAAATCTACAATATGGATTCACCTCGATTTCCATTTCGCTTTCGACTACAGACTGATTCAAGAACGGAAACGACAGCTCCGTATAAGGGCTGTATCGTTCTGCCATTTTAAAGCGGAGCTGTTCCTCCATCAGTCCTTGTTCTTCAGCTTGAACCATTACTTCCCACAGATATTTCATATAAGCCTTCCTCCACACTGATATTCCGGGAAAAGTTCCTGAACCTCTGAAACGATAAAGCTGGCAAGGTCCCTGAGAATCCATTTTTCATTCCCCTTTTGCTTAAACAGGAGGATCAGCCGCTTTTGGGATTCATTGTCCCGAATCTCGTCTTCCATAAAGAAATTCATGGAGTAGGTTTCGAGGGTGCTCAGCCTTTCATCCAGCAGGCAGTCTTCATATTCGATATAATCCTCCAGCCCAAATCCACGGATAAAACGTTCCAACTCACCTCTTGTTTTTATCGGCTGACCAGCCCTTTTCTTGAATCGCTCGGAAAAAGTATCCTTTCGCATATTCTCCATTATGGGGAATTTATTTCGGTCAATCTTACGGTCATTGCCGCTGCGTATCACATAGATATCCCATCTTTTCGCCTTGTTGGTCTCTCCCGTAATGAAAAGCCGATCCCCAGTCTGACGGACATTCTGTACTCCCGCTTCTTCCGAAACCAGATAAGCGTGTTCCTTTCCATATTCCCCTATTGATACCACGTGCTCATAGTTCCGATGATCCTCGCATGCGACGGGAAACCCCACACTTTCCAGCCTCAAACGGCCTATGTTCCATATGGGCACCATGTCATAATGGACATAATCACTATATTCCCCAAAGTCCGTTCTGAGGGACGTGACTTCTGCCAAATCAGGCAGTTCCTCCGGCATCTGAGTTATGCATACATCAATCATCTTGAACAGGTAGGGAGCATTAACCGTTATCCACGGTATCCCGTTTTTCATAAACAGATGATACAGGTGTTCAACCTGATCAAGATACCTCCTGCTTCGTTCCACCGCTACTGTGACCGGATGCTGCCCATCTGCCTCTATGACCGCCTGAAATGTCTGCCCTGATTGGAGAAGCTTATTGATGGTCAGGCTATCGCATTTTAAAAAGACAGAAGCCATGCGAAATCTTCCATCCTGTTCAATCTTCTTACGAATGTCATGAACCGGATAGGCAGATGATTCCAGATCGGACTCCTGCATGGCTGACATCTGGTGGTGGGACTTGTCAAAACACGACCGTTCCACAATGCCCGTGCGTATTAGATATCGGTTAATATCATATGCAAGCTCATCCATAATTCTTCCCTCTAACTGCCGGTACATGGATTCATTTGCTTCATAAAGGGATAGAAATACGCCTTCCATCAGGTCCTTAAAAACAACCCGTTCTTCAAGGCTGCTGATGGACTGAATTTCTCTCTGGATCATCTTTTTCATGGCTTCTGTACTTTGCATAGATTTCCTTTCTCAGCTGATCTCCATTGTTTTATAACTGGTC
Organism: Hungatella sp.; assembly: GCF_046966825.1. Lineage (NCBI taxonomy): Bacteria > Bacillati > Bacillota > Clostridia > Lachnospirales > Lachnospiraceae > Hungatella > Hungatella sp. The sequence continues at coordinate 21,263 of NZ_JBKVCZ010000037.1, forward strand.
TAATAACGTGGCGTCATCGGCATAATCACAAAGATAATGAATAATAACAGAATAATGGATATGCCTATAATTATGTAACCCATTCGCCTGGTTTTTTTTATTGCATCCTGTGGCGATTGTCCAGGCCGTAATTTATCCATTTTTACGTTTAAAGGTCCAAAGGCCAAACCACCGCCTGCAAGTAATAAAAAAAGACATGCCAGTATTAATAACATATTTTATTTCCTCCATTTGTAAATTATTTTTGAATAGTTAAGATGTTTCGGGGCTGTCATCCAACTCGCCGTCCACTGTTCTGGCTGACCCACTTTCCTTCTATTGGACGACATGAAATGAAAGAACTCACCCGGCAAAGCCGGGTGATTTGACTACTTTTAATAACCTCTTCAATTAAACATTCAATATGGATAAATCCATATCAAATCATATTTTTGCACAAATGATACATAATCTCCTTTATTTATACCAGTATCATCATCACCAATTTCAATCATTTCAAGCCAATCCTTTGCAAATCGTATATAATATACGTCTTCAATATCTTCGCACATTCCTAAAAACGAAACAAACTCCTCGTTTAGATGAACTGTTGGATGTAATGCTTCTTTACAAGCAATTGAGACTTGATTTTTATTAAGCTCGCCAATACCTAATTCAATCAAATACGCTTTGCCTATAACAGGAAATTCATTAAATTTCCATATTCCTTTTATACTTCCAATTTCTGTAACCCCAGTAACTATTGTTATATCATTACTGTAATCTACTTTACTTACAATCATTCTCATCTTCTTTGTACCCTCTGTAGTTCATTAATTACATAACCATCATACCATGTTTCTTTATGATAATGGAATCTAGCAGTATTCATACTATCCATTTCATGCTCACCAAATCTTATACTTCGTCGCCCATCTGCGGACCATATTCTATCTGCAGATTTAATATTTGTAAATGGATCAATATTTGTTTGATTTGGACCCAAAAAGTCATTCCAATCATCTATGGCATTCTGGGGACGGACTGCTTTTCCTGATTTTATTTCTATTTCAATTCTGTCATATTGACTATTCGATTTTATTTGATTCGCCGGAATTACAGTCCCATCCTCTGTAACATAGAAATCCGTAGGACATATAGTTATATACCCACTGGGATCATAATACATCACCGGATTATTCGCACAGTACGCATACAGGTTCAACCCGTCCCCACGGTAGATATCCTCCTGTAGGAATCTGCCTATCGTAGGATTATAGAACCTCGCACGCAGATAATACTGCCCCATCGCTCCGTCATATATCTGCCCTGTATAGGTAATGCGGTTTCGTATCTCCCCACTTTCTTCCAATACCTGGCCAAATGCATCGTAACGGTAGCTTTTCTTGACATCATGATTTCTATCCAGAATAAACAGGGTACTCTTCGCCTCGTCCTGGATATGATAGCCTCCGCCTTCCCCGTTATATTCCGAGTAAACCACATCATATCCTCTGGCGTACCGGCCTACTGTGTCCCCGCCCGTTTCTGCCGTCAGTTCCCCCCGATCATACAGATAAAAGGCTGTCTTTCCACTTTTTTCCGTTTCATACCGAAGGCCCTCCCCGTCATAGCGGTTGATCTGTCCAAGGTCATTCGCTGAAACGCCGATCTGCCGGTTCAGGGCATCATAAGCATATTCCTTCCCGTCATGACCTGCTTCCTGCAGCATATTCCCCTGCAGATCATACCGGTAATGGGTTGCATTCCCCCCTTTCTTCATCTGGAGCAGTTGGTTCATGGCATTATAGCTATATAATTCTGTCCCTTCAGCGGTTTCCTTTTTCAGCCTGTTTCCTGCCAGGTCATAGGCATAGGTTTCCTTGCTGCCATTATAATTCGCTTCCAGCAGACGCCCCATATTGTCATAGGCATACTCATTCTGGTAACGCTCCCCGCTCTTTTTCGTGCAGTTCCCGTTCCCGTCATAGGCATAATCATAGTTCAGCAGCAACTCGCCTTCCTGCGTTACCGTCACAAGGCTTGACAGGCTCCCATCCTCCCCATAACGGTACTTTGTCTGGACTCCGTTTCCCAGGCGCAGGGATTCCTTCCGCCCGGACGGGGTGTAGCGGTAGACCGCAAGCGCCTCCCCGCTTTCCATGTCCTCCACCCGCTCCAGACGGTCCAGCAGGTCATAGGCATAGGTGGTACTCTTTCCAGTGAGATCGGTCATGCGGATGACATTCTGGTTCTTATCATAGGCATAATCCAGCAGCCGCTTTCCCGGTGCGCTCTTGCTTTTTAAAAGCCCCGTCCCGGTGTATTCATAGCGGTACGTGATTCCTCCGCCCGTGGCCTCTTTCAGGCTCCCATCAGGATAATACACGTACTGGTTGACCACCGGGTTCCGGCCTTTTTTGTCCTCCGCCCGCTGGTACACCATCTGGTTGTCCATGTTGTACAGGGTGCGCTCCACGTTTCCGTTCCGGTCCACATGGGTTTCCTGGCGGCCTTCCTCATCATAGTAGAAATACTCGCTGTTTCCCTCCTGGTCGGTGATCTCGCTCACCTGCCCCTGGCTGTTGTAACGGTAGGTGATGGTTCCTCCATTGGCATCCGTGGTGCTGGTGATGTTGCCGGCATAATCGTATGCATACCGCTCCACGCCGCCCTCCGGCGTGTGGATTTCCACGATGCGGCCCCACTCATCCAGCAGAAACTCCGTCCGGTTCCCGTTTCCGTCCTGTACCCCGGTGATGTTCCCTCTGGCGTCATAGGTGTATGACTGGGCCGGGCGGCCTTCCCGAAGATAATCCGAACCGGTATGGATCTCCAGCGGCTTCCCCTGGAGGTTGCAGACATACTCTGCCCGGCTCTTTCCCCCGTCGGCAGACCCTATCAGGTTCCCCGCAGGATCGTACTCATTCTCCTGCTCTGTCTGCCCCAGGGCGTTTATGACCGCCGTCACCTTTCCCATGTGGTTATATTGGTAACAGGTACCGGGGCCGTCGTCCAACTCGTAAGGCTGCCTTTTTCGTCATAGAAAAGCAGGGATTCCCCTCCGGCCGCGGACTGCTTATGGACAAGAGTAGCGGCTGTCATTACCTCGCTAGGTTCGGAGAGGACTGGATAGCAACAACATGCAACCAGCGCCCCCACAGAAACTGAAGGGCGGGCGGCGAATATGCAATCTTTACCGAGCTTTAGTCCATTTGTTCTACTAACTTCAATTTTACATCTCGTTTATATATTCTTCTTCTAAATCTTGTAAAAATGATTGTAAATCTGGCCATACTGCTCCATCTATCTTATTTCCTGATTCATGATCCCAATAAGTAAAACTCAATCCCTCTTCATCAGGTGAATATGAGCAAAGCCAAAAGGAAAAGTAATTATCTTGTCCAAAAACAAACCAATCAGGGCTAAACGGATTGTTTTTAGACTGCTCCCAAGCGATGCTGGGTTTGAAAATTCGGCCAAAGGGTAATTCTGCCTCTGAGATATCTTTGTAGAAGTCTTTTAACGCAATCGGTATTATTTCTAAGTCAATATACTCAGTATCCGATTGAATTATAGAAACGCTACTATAACGATTTTTTAAATCCATTAAATAATCAAGTATATTTTTATTCATATCAAAACTCCTCTGGATAGTTTGGATTTAACGGGAAACCTGATGTGTCATTTTGCCAGTTTCCACCATGCCATCTATTAAAATGTTCATTGATTGTTGCAGGATAAATGAAAATTCCATCATCCGCCATCTGCGGGTAATCTAATGCATTATATGTGTGATGACCTTCTATTGTCTCACCATCGTATGTTGGTCTTTTCCCGTTTATGATATCACTAACCTGTTGTTCTGTCCAGTTTCTAGTTCCACTTTCGCCAGACTTCAAGCGCTTTTTCTCTTGACTCCAAAATCTATCCACACCACGTTGTCTTCTATTATTAAATCGTCTATCCCAATCCCAATGGTTATATTCATCTTGCGTTGCAGTCCTATTTTTTATTTTGTTATTTAGTTCCCGCTTTTGCTTGGGAGTTAAGGGCTTATAAGGTGTCTCCATCATTTCAGGGTCGCCATTTCCAGTAGCTAATTTTGGAATAGGACACATCTCTATATACCCACTAGGATCATAATACATCACCGGGTTATTGGCACAGTACGCATACAGATTCAGTCCACCCCCTCGGTAGACATCCTCCTGCAAGAATCTTCCTATCGTAGGATTATAGAACCTGGCACGTAAATAATATTGCCCCATCGCTCCATCATACATCTGCCCTGTATAAGTGATGCGATTTTGTATTTCGCCACTTTCTTCCAATACCTGGCCAAATGCATTGTAACGGTAGCTTTTCTTGACATCATGATTTCTATCCAGAATAAACAGGGTACTCTTCGCCTCGTCCTGGATATGATAGCCTCCGCCTTCCCCGTTATATTCCGAGTAAACCACATCATATCCTCTGGCGTACCGGCCTACTGTGTCCCCGCCCGTTTCTGCCGTCAGTTCCCCCCGATCATACAGATAAAAGGCTGTCTTTCCACTTTTTTCCGTTTCATACCGAAGGCCCTCCCCGTCATAGCGGTTGATCTGTCCAAGGTCATTCGCTGAAACGCCGATCTGCCGGTTCAGGGCATCATAAGCATATTCCTTCCCGTCATGACCTGCTTCCTGCAGCATATTCCCCTGCAGATCATACCGGTAATGGGTTGCATTCCCCCCTTTCTTCATCTGGAGCAGTTGGTTCATGGCATTATAGCTATATAATTCTGTCCCTTCAGCGGTTTCCTTTTTCAGCCTGTTTCCTGCCAGGTCATAGGCATAGGTTTCCTTGCTGCCATTATAATTCGCTTCCAGCAGACGCCCCATATTGTCATAGGCATACTCATTCTGGTAACGCTCCCCGCTCTTTTTCGTGCAGTTCCCGTTCCCGTCATAGGCATAATCATAGTTCAGCAGCAACTCGCCTTCCTGCGTTACCGTCACAAGGCTTGACAGGCTCCCATCCTCCCCATAACGGTACTTTGTCTGGACTCCGTTTCCCAGGCGCAGGGATTCCTTCCGCCCGGACGGGGTGTAGCGGTAGACCGCAAGCGCCTCCCCGCTTTCCATGTCCTCCACCCGCTCCAGACGGTCCAGCAGGTCATAGGCATAGGTGGTACTCTTTCCAGTGAGATCGGTCATGCGGATGACATTCTGGTTCTTATCATAGGCATAATCCAGCAGCCGCTTTCCCGGTGCGCTCTTGCTTTTTAAAAGCCCCGTCCCGGTGTATTCATAGCGGTACGTGATTCCTCCGCCCGTGGCCTCTTTCAGGCTCCCATCAGGATAATACACGTACTGGTTGACCACCGGGTTCCGGCCTTTTTTGTCCTCCGCCCGCTGGTACACCATCTGGTTGTCCATGTTGTACAGGGTGCGCTCCACGTTTCCGTTCCGGTCCACATGGGTTTCCTGGCGGCCTTCCTCATCATAGTAGAAATACTCGCTGTTTCCCTCCTGGTCGGTGATCTCGCTCACCTGCCCCTGGCTGTTGTAACGGTAGGTGATGGTTCCTCCATTGGCATCCGTGGTGCTGGTGATGTTGCCGGCATAATCGTATGCATACCGCTCCACGCCGCCCTCCGGCGTGTGGATTTCCACGATGCGGCCCCACTCATCCAGCAGAAACTCCGTCCGGTTCCCGTTTCCGTCCTGTACCCCGGTGATGTTCCCTCTGGCGTCATAGGTGTATGACTGGGCCGGGCGGCCTTCCCGAAGATAATCCGAACCGGTATGGATCTCCAGCGGCTTCCCCTGGAGGTTGCAGACATACTCTGCCCGGCTCTTTCCCCCGTCGGCAGACCCTATCAGGTTCCCCGCAGGATCGTACTCATTCTCCTGCTCTGTCTGCCCCAGGGCGTTTATGACCGCCGTCACCTTTCCCATGTGATTATATTGGTAACAGGTACCAGGACCATCGTCCAACACGCTGTCATACTGCTCCGGCCTGACCAGCTTTCTCACCCGGCCGTTGCCGTCATAGAAGATACGGGCAGTTCCCCCTTCCTCGTCCACATAATGGGTCAGGTTGTCCCTCCTGTCATACCGGTAGGAACGAATCCTGGGCTGTTCCAGACTGTCGTCCCGCCGCCCAATCAGGTTGTCCGCCCGGTCGTAGGCGTAGGAAAGCCTCCTTTTTATGCCGCTTTCCCGGTCGGTTTCGGTCAGCCCCACCATACGGTCAATTTTATCATAAACAGCTTCTTTTTGGTAGCCTTTCGGCGTGATTACCTGGGTGCAGTTGCCATTTTTGTCGTACTGGTAGCGGGTTATCGACCACACACTTCCTGCCTTCTTTCCAGGCTGCAGGAACCGGTTTTCCAGTTCCTCCTTCTTCTCCGTCAGGCGTCCCGCCCGGTCATAGCAGTAGCGTATGACTTTCCTTGTGTCCTTGTTGATCTGGAAGCTCTCACAGGTTTTCTGGTTCAGGCAGTCATATTGGTATTCGGCCCTTGCACCTGAACCGTCCTCCACCTTGATCAGCCGGTTCAACTTGTCATACGTGTAGCGCAGATGCCCCCAGCGGCCAGGCTCCCCGCCAAGGGCCACCTGTTCAATCCCCTGGTGTTCCGCCGTGCGGTTTGAGTTCCGGTCGTATTCATAGCGGGTCACTCGGTACAACACCGCCCCATCCCGTTTTTCCACCGGCTCCTGCTTCTGTATCAGGTTTCCAAGCAGATCGTAGGAACTGTACGTCGTGTTTCCAAGGGCATCTATTTCTTCCACCGCATTGCCGGCCAGGTCATACTTTATCCTTCTGCTTACGTTCCCCGACGGGTCCTTCATGCAGGTAAGCCGGCCCAGCCCATCGTACTCATAGGTCTCCCCCGGCCCATCGTCCCGCTCCAGGCTGTAATCCACCGGCTCTACCCGTTTGATCAGGTTGCCGTTTGCATCATAAAAGCGGCGTTCCGTGCTTCCGTCGGGGTAAATTGTCCGCAGGCGGTACCGGTCCCGGTCATACTCATGACGGATACCCTCACCCTGTTCCCGATCCTTTGCATATGCTTCCGGATGGATTTCCCGGAGAATCTTCCCCGCAAGGTCGCGCTCGGTTCGTTTGACGGTTCCCAAAGGGTCCCGCACCTCAATCAGGCGGTTGAAGAAATCATATTTATAAGACCAGCCCTCCCCCGTTTCCGCCAGGTTTGGAGGGACCATGAACTTTAATCTCCCTGCTTTATCATAAAATCTCCTTGTTTCATTCCCCTCCCCGTCTCTGACATACGTCACTAAATCCAGGGAATTATAGGCGAACTCAGCCCGTCCGTAAGCAGTGATGACGGCGGTTCGCCTTCCTGCGCGGTCATACTCGTAGCGTACCTCCTGCCCCATGGGGTCCACCACCCGCATTGGGTTTTCCAGAACAGGGCCATCCAGGATGTACTCATATACCGTCTCGTTCCCTTCTCCGTCTGTTTTTTTTAAAATCCTACCGTATCGGTCACTTTCATACGTTGTACGTGACCATAAGGATTCCTGCATTTTAACTGCCTCTGACACAAGGCTGCCCTTTTCGTCATAGCAAAGCAGGGATTCCCCTCCCGCCGCTGACTGCTTATGGACAAGGTTCCCGTCCGGGTCATATTCATATTTTTCCCACTGTCCGCATGGTTTCTCCTCATACAGAAGCTTTCCGTTTACATCATAGTTCCTTTTCGTCACATTCCCCAGACGGTCTTTTTCATAGATCCGGTTCTGCCATTGGTCGTATCCGTACTCAATACAGGTTCCGTCATCAAAATAGCTATGGGTGATCAGCCCATCTTCGTTGTAACAGTACCGTTCCGTCCGGTCAAATGCCTCAATGCATACCAGGCTCTCCCTTTTATGCGGCCTGTATTCCACCGTGCTCCTGCTTCCGTCCGGATAGCGCTGGACTGTTACCCGTCCCTCGCTGTCATACTCATTGGTGATATAGGAATTGCCCTTGGGGTCGACAACCCTGGTGATGTTGGCATTCCGGTCATAGGCATAGGTGGTGATCCCCTTGTCCACATGGCGGACATCCGTCATGCAGCATTCCCTGTATTTGTACTGGACGAGACGACCCGTCTCGTCCCGAAGCTCCGCCACTCTGCCGTCTTCATAGGCAATCCCAATTTCATGCCCGCTGAATGTGATGATTTTTTCTGCCAGAATTCCGTTGTATCTAATTTCCATCCGGTTCCCAATACGGTCCGTGACGGAGAGGAGCTGGCCTTGTAAGCCGTAATGGTACACTTTCCTGCCCTGTGATTCAAGAAGCAGGAAGCCCTCGCCTTCTTCCGCCTCCAGATGGTATGCCCGGCTTCCGCCCTTCTTATTGACGTATCCCTCCTCTGTGAGCAGGAAGCTCTCCGTATGTCCATCCACACAGAAAACATCCGCTTTCTGCTTCTCATCATGGAAGATAATCCTGGATTCGAAGGAAAAACGCCATTTTCGTCCGGCGGTTCCGTAGTATGGTATGACGGAATTATAAAAACGCTGGACTTTAAATACCCCGTCTCCAATATCGTTAAATGCCATATCCGTTTCTGCAAGGAACATTCCGCCTGTGGCCACGTCCACCGGATCAATGGAAAAGATTGCATTGCTGGCCAGATGGGTTCCCAGGGACATCCAGAAATCACCCATGTCAAAGCTCTCTCCGTTTAGCCATCTGGCAAAAGCATCCGTTCCCACGTCCAACGCAGTTTCAACTCCGATGAATCCAAGCGCCCCCCAGGGACTGCCTGTTATCAAATTGTTAAGCGGCCTGTAAAAGTTCGCGGCAGCCCCAACCGGCATCATGAGGGCGCCTCCCACAGCCGTAATGGCTGCACTTCTGGCTCCAATCTTCATATAATCTTCTAAACTCATATCGATATAGCCATCTGCTGCATCCAGAAGGTACGCCTGACCCATCCCCAAACCTGCATTTAGCGCTGCCTGTTTCCCAGTGTTCACCAATGCCTGCTTTAAAAACTGTTTTACGGTCATGGATGCCGCCTTACCCGCGCCCGGAGCCGTCAACAGCAGGAGTGAAGTCGCCATCATGATATTTCCAACCATGGACTGGTAATAAGCATCCCTGTCATTATTAAACATATATTTTAAGACTGGATTTGCAGATTGGGAAAAATCTCCCGTATGCATTTTTGATAAATCCTGTGCCCCTTCAGCCACATTGCTTGTGCCTTCTACCACTGCTACCGTTCCCAGGGTTGCACTGGCTGCCGCCGCATATGGAACCCACAAAGGAGCTGCCGCTCCCCCTGTAACGCCCGTAGCCACTGCAAGGGCTGCACCGGTAATAACCACTCCCGCTACCGCTATCGCCGCTCCAAAGCTAATTTTCCCTTTTGCTTCATTGGCTCTTACCTCCATAACCTCCGCGTTGTGTTCTTCTCTTTGTGCTGCATCCTGCGCCTTTAAGTCCTCATCGGAATAGGTAATTAGGGGCGGATCTTTCTGCTCACCGATGTAGTACGCTTTCTTCTCCGCTTTAATCAATATATTTCCATCCTGGAATAAGGCAATCCCCGTTTCTTCCTTAAGCTTTGGCTCTTCCGCCTCATAATCTTCCAGAATCCCAAGAGTTACCTGTCCCGTTTCCGACTTGATAGTGATTATCTTTGCCGTAACCGTCTTTTCATCTTCCCCCACTACAACGGTTGCTTCCCCAATCTTTGACGACAAATCTGCTCCTATTGCGATATTCTTGCCTTCCAGCTTTAACGTGCCACTCCGCTCAAGGCTGAGAGTGGATGCCATGCCGGCGTCCGACAGGAACGTGATTCCTGATTCTGTAAACAGCATCTCCTTCCCGTCACAGGTCGTAAAGGACTTATCACCAACAGCTTTCTTTCGTCCCGCCTGGGCGCTGCCCAACCGCATGGCATGAACAGCTATAGCATAGGATTCATCCCAGGTTGGAAAGTATATATGAACCATGCTGCCAATTTCCGGGATGCAGTACCAGCTTACCGTCTCTATGGCGTATGTATAGTATACATTATTGCCTGGCTGGTAGCCGGGGTCCAGCTTAAACTGAACCCTGAGCTGGTTTCCGCTTCGCTCTTTAATCAGGGCCGGAAGGCTGAGACCAATGATTGAGCGGTTTCCATAACTTTGTGAATAAAGCCCATCCGCCCTCCCTAATGTGTAAGCATAGAGAATGTCCGAATTATACGCCTGAAGCTGAACTGACACCACCAGACAGGGGACTTGGTTCCAAGTGACCCGTTCCCCCATTTTCCAGCGTTTCCTGCTGATAATCCTCCATTGCAGGTTGTCCTGGGACAAGCCGTCCAGACCTGCATTATATACGTTGTCCTGATACCCTGCGATATTCTGGGCAATCTCATAATCATCTTCTTCCACGCATTCCCCCTCGTCAATCTCTGGAATGCCAAAATAAATCCTTCCTCCTTCTGTGGAAGGGTCTGTCATGATAAACGTGGAAAAATGTGTGGACAGTCTGCACAGAAATTCCCAGTCAGTTTCCTCATATTGCAGAATCAGCCCGCTTATTCTGCGTTCCGTATCAGCCTTGCCCATCCATTCGGCGCCAGGATAGCCCGAAAGGACGGAGTTTATAATATCGCCATATGTGAAATCCAGATTCTGGAAGCTGCGGCTTAACCTGCTGACATCCCACTTTCTGGTATAGGAAACAGCAGTCAACATAAGCATTGCCTGCCCTTTTTCATAGTAAATATCAAGCTCTGACAGATAACCCATAAAGAATGCCGGGACTTCCCTGCCGTTTTCCATAACTCCTGCCTTGATGGTCTGGTTTTCCGCGTTCTGGTTTAAACATTCAGCAGCCTTTTCTTCTTCAATCACTGCCTCCAACGCTATTTCGGCATGGGCATTCAGTGACTCTGAACTGCGGAAATCCACAATGGTAACAACCGGATATGGCAGTTCTATCCATATCGACTGATAAATTATCTTCATTACAATCTCCACCTCCGTATAAAGTCAGCTTTATTCATCCTGCCCATTGACGTATATTTTAATGACGCCGCCCCAGGAACATGCCGCAACCCCCTTTTGGGTCAATGTCGGCTTTCCATCCACTCTGGTATTTTCGTTTTTCTCATCCCAATACTGGGCCGTGATCTTAGGGACGCATTCGCAGATGCACTGAGCCAGCATCTCCTTGCTGGGATCTATTTTCTTTTCCTTCGGCTGAATCCCAAACCACCCCTTTACCGTATCCCAAAAGCTGGGGTTTTCTTCATTATAGGACTCAACCGCCTTTATAGCGGCTTCTTTCATTTTGGGATTTTCCGTGCTGAAGCAGTTTCCAAAACACTGGATATTCGTCAGCGCTGCACAGTCATCTGCAGTCATCTGAGGGTGGCTCCTCAGATAAACGCCATGATCCATGGGCAATACCAGACGGGCCTCCCTGGAACCCATGGAGCAGATCATTCTGGCCCCATGCACCACATAGATGGGGGAATCTCCTGACATCTCGTTAAGCGCGTCTATCTGAGCCTGCTTTTCATCCGCAATCATCATGGCCATTGCCACGTCATGGTTTGCGCGGTTCTCTCCCGCGCCCCTGGCGGCAATCATGCTGCTCCTTTCCTCTGTGGCATTTTCCGCCTTTTTCTGTTCCACTCGATTTGCAAAGTCCTGTTCCCGTGTCGGAGGTCCCTGCACTTCTGATGCTTTTCCTTGTTCTGCCTCCTGTTCCCTGGCAGAGTGAGCGCTTTTCGCCTGTTCCTCCATCAAGTTATTGGCCTGTGCGATATGGTCATCCAAAGTAGCTCCGGAACCCGCTTTTGTAATGTCGCCCGCTTTCTCCGTTACAGTCTTCTCAACCGTCAGGGCATCATTATCCACCCAATGAAAATTCATCGTACTGTCACCCACTGCGCTCCTCCTTTACTGAGTATCCCTTTCGCTCTGTTCCACTGGTACAAGCATGATTCCGTCAAACTTCCTCCGCATGATGGCCTCTGCAGCATCCAGATTGACGATAAACAGCGGCCGTGGAAACAGATTGATTCGAAATATACGGTGCAGCCCCACTTTCGCCGGATCTAATTCCACTTTTTTAGCCCATCCGTTCGGGTAATATTCCGAATCGTCAGACAGGCAGTCCAGCGTCTTGGGGACCATCAGCCAGTATACGGCCTGTCTCTCCTCTTGTACCTGGCTTAAAATAACCCGCTTGTAGATAACGCTGTCCTCAAAAGGCTCAATCAACTGTTTTAAACGGTCCGAAACCAGGAATACGGGACTTTCTATGATGTCTGGATAGATGCTGCTCTTGTTCCCCTCCATAAAAAGAATCGTAATGTCGTCTACCTTTTTTGCATCTTCCTCATCAATTCCCACATATGTATCGCTTTGGGCGTATTTAAAACGAATTCTGTTTTTGATTTCCTTATCTTCTCTAATCGAAAAAAACATTCTATTCCTCCGCCTGGATTCTTATCTGCTGGAACTGGCCCGGTTCTAAACGTAAGAATGGAACACATTCTCTCGAAAACTCCGCGCCCTCCATGATTGACTGGGCGAATGAGACATTCTTTAATTCCGAGCCGCTAAAAACAGTATGCGTCAGGTCGCAGCCCGAAAAAAGGACATCTTCAAGAGCCGAGTCTCTAAAGTTGCAGCCGCTTAGATTACAGCCCCAAAAAATAGTTTTTCTCATTTGGGCTTTTCGCAGGTTGCTGCCATAAAAGGTGCAGCCAGTCAACTGGCACTGCTCAAATACCGTGTTACGGAAGCTCTGATATAAAAAAGCTTTTCCTCCCATTTTTAAGCCGTCAAACAAGATTTCGTCCCAGTTTCCATAAACATAGGCCGTGTCCATTTTCTCAATGTCATTATTCTGATTCACCGCTTCAAACAATTCCTGGTTTCTCTTACGGGTATCCCCTACAAATACAGTGGCGCTTTCCTCCCAATGACCGCCCCACTTTACAAAAAACGGGGTTTCCTTATGAACCGTCTTTACCTGAGCCCGCATATCAAAATCCCACATATAAGGCCGCGCCCCGTCAGCCAGCTGGTGGTTCACTGAATACATTGTTTCCGTAAGCGCCCTGTCGGCATCAGAATGTAAAATCCTTCCCCGGTATTCTCCTGCTATCTGGTATAAATCCTCCTGAAGCCGCACCATGGGACCAGCCATATCATCTGCCCGTATCAGGACACTCACGCCTTTTCTGTCAAGAAAATAATTGCGATCATAGGCAGACACCAAAAAAAACAATTGTCCCAGAGGCATATATGATCTGAGCAGAGAGACCTGAAAATACCGTATGGATGGCAGTGCTTCATTCCGCTGCTTTTCTGTTGTTGTATAGCACAACTCATCAAGCCCTTGCAGAATCCGTCCATAAAGTTCATCCGGTTTGCTCATTAATTCGCCTTGCATTTTTTCTTTTGCCGTCTGGGTAATTCCGACGATTTTTTCATGGAACTCCTGAAGCGCTGATGCTCTGTCCATAAATCCTCCCGCACTAATTGCTGTATACTTTAGTTCCCTTGATTATGACATTTCCTGATTTGTAAACATTTATATGTGATAATCCGTTTTTTAGCGTGACCAGATTCTGTGCGGCAATTGTCACATTATTTTTTGCCATAATTGAAACTTCTTCTGCCGCAACCTCAACTTTTTGGGCCCCGTACAGCAATAGCTTCCCATCCTTGCCGAGAAAAACCGTTGCCTGCCCATTGTCCGCATTGATGATGATGCCTTCCTCCGCAAATTTGATAACTTTTTGGTGCACAGTAGCCAAATACTTCACATTGGGATCTCCCATAGGGTCGTTATTATCCCCAGCGGCAGGTTTATGCCCGCTGATTGCACTGACTGCATACGCCTCCCCTTCCTCTTTTGTGGGAAAATATACCCGAACGCCGTCACCTTTTTCCGGCATACAATACCATCCGCTGCCATCCGGTGAGGCGGACATAGTGGAGTATGGAAACCAGTAGGCCGCACGCCCCGGTCCGTCAATATCTAAATCTACCATCACTCTGTCTCTTGAAACTTCCACTACCTTTCCGGATACAGAGCTGCCCACAAGCATTGTGTTATATGCCTTTAACGACCGAAAGCCCTCCTTTAATTTCAATAAATAAAGGTTATGCAGCACCCCATCATTCAGAGTATGCCATGCCTGCTCTATAAACAGCTGCTTTCCATCTAATTCCACCTGGGTTCCAATGGCAAACACCCTTGGGTTCTCCACTTCAAACACAATATATTCAATTTCATTGGCATCCGGCCAGCCATTTTTCTTCATCAGCTCATAGCTTTCTATTGACTTTCTGACTGTATACTGGAAGGCTGATATTTTATGGCTTTCCCCCCTGTCTGCTACTCCTGCAAAGATGGCTATCCCATCCATGCATATGTCTGATATAAGAACCGCTCCATATCTGGATACAAGCCGTTTCAAAAATTCCCAATCTGTTTCCTGATATTGTACCAGAAGGCTCCCAATCGGCTCATCGGGTATCTGAATGAGGACATCCGCTCCCTCATATCCTGCTATGATTTCTCCGATTAGCCTGTGAGTCGTCATGGTCACATCCTGAAAGGATCTTGATTTCCGTTCAACCGCCATCAAGCAGGTACTGCCCTTTGCAGACAGCTGCATATAATATACATTTCCGCTCTTGCTGATGTTTATGTTCGTTACCAGACCTTTAAATAAAATTTCTTCTTTACCCGGGCCATTCCTGTCAGAAAGGGTGACCGGCATTAAATTTTTTACTAAATAGATATACTGGTCTCCAATTTCTTCACTGAGTATTGCCGTCACTTCCAGTGTCCCATGCTCATTCACGCTTTTTGACAAGGACAAGGCCACAATATGTTCCACCTTGAAAGGCGCCAGCCGTAAATTCTCATATGTTACCGTATAATCTTCCATGTAATTACCTCCTATACGTAAAAATGTTCCAGCATTGCCCGAAACAGATTCTCGTATGGAAACCGCTTCCGTAATCTGCTTGTAAAGCTCCCCACGATGCCGCTTACCGATGGGCTATAGAAGCTCATTGTAAAAAGGTACCCTTCCTTGCTGTTTATAATCCCTGATGCGTATGTGAAGGAATGCGGTCCGGAACATAACTCCCCGCTCTCAATCGGTTCATAGGCCATTTCACATTCCCGGACCTGCTTCATGATCTGAAGCTGGTAATCTTCTCCCTGCATAGGATTCATTATGGTTTTGGCGTCATAAACATTTACAGAAAATTCAAGTTCCTTATAAATGACGACCACCATCTGGTCCTGTACATTGTAGGACTCAATATCTTCCGGAAACACAATGAGGTTTATCCTGTCCTGGAAAAGCTTCCTCTTTTCTGTTTTATACTGCTTCTGGTCTAATTCCACCGTGCCTTTTGACATTTCCTCAAAGAACGTTGGTATCGCTTTTTGATTCTTCTGACGTTCTATGAGTTCACTCATGATTGTTTTTGTCTTTTCTTCTTCTGACGCTGCCCTGTTGGCCTGGACTTCTTTTTTAATTAATTGTTCATCAAGCATTATTTAGCACCTCCCCGGCTTTACTTCCTCCCATCAAAGAAATTCTGCTCCCACGTGTCATCCTCAAAGTCAAAGAAGGTCTCCTCCCCCTTATAGAGCTGCTCTGCCTCTCTGAGCACCGGCAGCACCATGAAGCCCCAGCGTTTCCTGGATACCCAGACGAAGAACTTCATCTCGCCCTCCAGTATGATGTCTGTTTCCTCCTGGATAACGGTTCCCTGATACTTTTTGTCAATCTCCTCCTGGGTCGTCTTCTCAAACTTAGAAGTATCATACTCAAAGTAGTAGGTTTTCAGCCGCCGCCCCGTGTCATCATTTAAGTACAGGTCAAGCTGCTTGCCAATCATGAACCGGGAAATACACCCGATGTGGTCCTCAGTGTCCAGGCTGCGGATTAAAATCTGCTCTGCATTCTCATGGGTGTAGGCCATAATCTCATAGGGCAGCGCTCCTACCTGATAATCCTGGTTCACCTTCATGTAGCCCAGCTTACAGTTCAGAAAATACGAAAGCGCCCCCTCCAGGCAGCACATCTTAAGCTCCGAGCCGTCCGCCTCCTGCCTGGTTCCCTGAATCAGCTTCCCCGGCACATACTCCTTGAGTGCTTCCGTAAACAGCGGAGACTTGCAGGACTGGCCCGTAAGCTTAATCATCTCATAATCCGCCAGCCTTCCCTGCTCAAACTTTTGTTCCAGAAACCGCTCCATCAGGCCGTAGATGTCGGGGCGGAGAATCTCTTCAATCTGGTTTAAATAGAGTGGAAATTCCATTTCCTGGCGCAAATGCTCCAAACGGCCATCCGTTATAACAGACAGCCTCCACTTGTCCAGGAATACGGCCGGTTCTTTTTCTTCCTTTTTCGTGCTGACCCAGAGTTCATATTGGAACTGCGCCTGGAAGAATATTTTCTTAATCTGCTCCGCCAGCTCAAACAGGTAATAGTAGTTGTTCTTTACCAGGAAATACTCTTCCCGGCTCCGCTCCTCGTATTCCCTGAAACGGGTAGGCAGGATGGCTTCCGCCCTCTCATATTCTTCATTCAGTTGTTCCAGAGATGCCTGCCCCCTTTCCCCAGGGCCAGGCGTCTTCTGCCCTTTTAAATAGCCCAATGTTTGGGAAATCCTCACCTTCAGCAATTGAAGGATTCGGAAGGTTAAGTTATTGCCGCCAAAATTGGTGTCCCCGTTCTCATAGCTGGTTTCCACATCCACCATATAGGAGACACGGCTGTTGTCAATCCGGAACCTTCCGGAGGTTAAGTCTGTGGTGCCTCCCCCGCAGTCGATGACCAAGGCGTGATACCACCGCCCCTTCTGATAGTTCCCCTGGGATATCAGGCTGTTGATGCTGTGAAACAGGACCGCCATGCCCTCGTCCAGGGTGCAGTCCACCTGATATTCCGGAAGCAGTTCCTTAAACAGCGTTTCAAATTTCTCCTTCTGCCGGATAGGGGCCAGCAGCTGGATATTCTTAAACTTCACCTTGAACTGTTGCATCCCAAGATTAATCAGGTACTCTAAAAACGCCTTCAGCATCTCCTTCCGGGCAATCTGGTATTTATGCCCGTTCTTTAAGATGACCCCTTCGAACCGCCCGGCATCGCTCACCCAGCGTTTGATGTCATGGAATACAGGCACATCTTCATCCTGATAATTCTGGCTGCCAAGCTCAGCCGCCGCATAGCCGAATGCATAACTGGGCGTTCCATCCAGCATCTCCGTTACCCCGATGACGCTGGGAATCACATGACCACTTCCCGCACGGGCGATTTGTGTGGAGCCATCCGGCAGGCAGATTCCCATGGTGGTATTGGAGCTTCCAAAATCAATCACCAATGGAAGCGCCGTTTCTGTCACTTCCTTTACCTGCAAATCCAGAAGCGGGATTCGGACCCCTTCCACATATCCCGGCTCCGTGACGCGGTTTCCGCTGTAGCAGTCATATAAAAATTCCGATATCTGCTCATCCGGGAAATATACGATAAAATACTGATGTTTTTCCAGCGGGAGGATTGGAACCTCAGACCCTTGGTACAGGAAGAATCCCCGCCTCTTTTCCTTTATATAAAAGCAGGTATAAACCTGATCCGCCTCGTCCACTAACAGTAAGTTACCCTCATAGAGGCTTGAATCAGCTTCAATCCGGTAGCCGTCAAATTCATTCAGCCCGGTCCCCCGAAACACGGTAATGGTGCCGGGAATCCGGATGGTGGTCTGGCTGGAGACGCCAATCACCGTCTTATTTAGGAATGCCTGAATGCGTGCCATCCCCTCCTCCCCGCCGCATTCAATGTGGCGGTAATCCTTCTGCCCGCGAAAGCGCATAATCAGCCGCACCAGGCCGTCCCGGTCAGGCGCCCCTGAGGGAAGCACCAGCCTTTCCTTACGGCATATCTCCTTAAGCTGGAAGGTGGTCATCTGCTCCAGCCGGCTCCGCTTATAGGTCTGCTTCATCTCCGGTTCCTTCTGTCCCGGATTCAGGGTATAGGTGTATCGGTTCATGGCTGTCCTCTCCTGTCATATGTATTGCGCCGGAGCGCGGTTGAAACGCCTTCCGGCAGTTTGGAATCGCCGCTGCCGGGCAGCCTCGGGTCACGGCTGGACCCCAGGCCCGGATTCCGGATGTGCAGAAGCGCCGGATTTTGGACTGCCGGCAGCCTGGGCGTCCGCCGGTCCAGCCATGCCGCCGTCCCTGGCCGCAATCCCCGCCTGAGCCGCCGCTATCTTGTCATTAAGTGCATCCGCCAGCTCCACCAGTTCCAGCCGGGTATAGATTGCCTGGGCCGTCCGGTAATAGGTGATGGCGCTTTCATATTTTCCGTCTGCGAAGAGCTGATTCCCCTGGTTTTCTAAGTCTATGGCGTTCTTCTGGTCATTGGCCTTCTGCTGGTTATTCAGCTCCTCCTGGGCCTTCTCTGACTCCTGCGCCTTATCGGCCTGGGCCTTCTGTTCCGCTGCCTGGGACTCTGCCGCCGCTTTGGATTCCTGGGCTGCCGCCTGGGACTGGGCCTGGGCCTTTTCTTCCGCCTTGTCCGCCTTCTGCTCCGCCGCAGCCTCCTTCTTCATGGCCTCGTCCTTCCCATCGCTGTAATACAAGGCCGCCGCCTTGTCCCTGGCTTCTTTATAGGCCGCAATGGCTCCATTCAAATCCCCGTTTTCTTCCTTTTGGGTTCCCAGCTCAATCAGGTCGTACACGTCAATGTAGGACTTCGTCTGGGCAAGCTGGGAATCAATGTACTTCTTCCCCACGTTTCCCGCCGCCTGGGACAACTCCCTGGCTGTCAGGTAAAGGTCCTGGGCCTTCTGGTACTGCTGGTCCTTCATGGCTTCATCTGCCAGCTGGATCTGCTGGGCCAGCTTAAGGTAGTGGTCTGCCTCCGCTGCCTCATCGGTGTGCTTCAGGCTGTTGGCTAGTTTTTTGGCCTGAGTATAATCATCCGCTGCTTTCTGGTAATTGTCGTACCGCATGTATGCCTCGCCGCTGTCCATGTACCCGGCCAGGCTTTCCTCTTTATTTTTAGTGCTGCGGTGCTTCAGATACAGCCCCAAGCTGATTCCGCCCACTACCAGCACTACCGGCATAGCAATCATAAGCACTTTTTTCAGGGGGAACTTCCGCTTCGGCGCTCGGTAGATTTTGTCCACAAAGGTAACTGCAAGCGTGTAGTTATCAATGCCTTCCTGTTCCTGTTTTCCAAGGATTAAATCCTCCACCGCCTCCAGAATCTCCTGAGGTTCCTTTGCATCTTTTGACAGCTCCAAAAGCTCTTTGTCACTTAACGCCTCCCAGGTTCCCCGCGTCATCATGGCGAGTATGTCGCCATTCTCCAGCTTCCGTTTCTTCGAGATGAGAATATCCGGCTTCCCACGCTCTCCTAAATAGGAATACAGATTGTTGCGCTCCTCATGGGCAGCCGCCCGGTCCAATGGGAGATGTTCCTTCTCTATTATTTCCCTGGCCAGGGACTGATCCTGTGTCTGAAAGAGAACCCTGGCGTTCCTTAAAAGGTAGAGCCGGCTGTTCCCTACGTAGCAGTACCGTATCCTGCGGTAGTCTGTCACAGCCAGGATAACGGAAGCCTTTAAATGCATCCCGCCCCGCTGCTTTAAGAGCTCCCGGTGTGCCTCCATCATATACCGGTTAAGCCTCCCCTTCCTCATGGAAGGGCCTTCGCCAAAGCTGCGGATCAGGCTTTCCACCACGAATCTGGCGCTGTTTGCAATCGGCTCGCCGTCCAGGCTGTCGGCCAGCACGTAACAGGCGAAGTCGTCCATTTCCGCATACCCGAAGTAGTCCCGATTGGACAGCTTCTGCCCTTCCTCGGACATGAACCGGGTCCGGAATTCCGAGTTAATCCGTCTCATTGCCCACCTCCGCCTCTATGATGAATACACTCCCATTTTCCTTAGAGCTTCCCGGCTTCCGGTCCGCCATAGCCGCCAGACGCTCCGCCTTCTCCTGCGGATTCATGGGGCTGATTAGGACATCTTCAATCTCCGCCCAGGACAGCTCCTGCCAGATTCCCTTGCTTGCCAGGAATATCTGGTCGCCTGCCTTTAAACGGATAGGGCGCTCCGCCGTCTCAATCTCATGAAAGCCGTCTAACCCCAGATAGTTCCAGGCCCGTTTTTCCTCCATGCTCCAGACCGCCTCCTTTTTGGATATCTTCCCCTCCTCGTATGCGTGGACGGCCAATACGTCCATGGTCTGGCCTTCGCTGATGGGGATCAGCTCCCCTCCCCGAAGCAGGGCGATTCTTAAATCTCCCGCCAGGGCATAGTGCATAGCCTGTCCGTTTAAGAACACTGCCGCCAGGCAGGTTCCGCCTTTACGCTCCCCGATCGTTTTCTGAATCCGCAAGTTTGCCTCATAAACAGCGGTTCGGAAGAAATATTCCGGATTATTCAGCATACGGTATGGCTCATAGCGGTCCAGCAGGGTGTCCACCGCAATCTGCGCACATACCTTTCCCGTGTTTTCTTTCCCAATCCCATCCGCTATGACAGCCATGATCCCGGCGCCGGTCCGGACGGCCTGGGCACAGTCCGCCTGTACGACCTGGCTGCCAGTGGTCTGGCCCAACCCGCAGAACGGTTTTTCCACCTTTCCCCAGGTCTGTCCGTAAGGCCGCTCCATACCTCCCTGCGCTCTTTCCATCGTTACGCCGCTTTTAACGGAAAGAATCAGGCGTACCGCCGCTGCCATGGCCAAAATCACAGCCAGACATACCGTGGGCGTCATGCCCCCTGTCATCCGTTCCCTTCCGTATCATTCCACTCGAAGTTCTGGCCGCAGAGCGGTACGAAGATGAAGCGGCTCTTTCCCATCTCGATGGTGTCATACGGGTTCAACTGCGCGGGGACGTACACGGCCTCTCCCCGCAGATAGGCCAGCCCTGCCGAATCCCCTGGAAGGATGACCGTGTTCCTTTTCTTCTGGTCGTAGACAATGACAGCATGATTCCTGCGGTTGATCTCATTGTCGCCCAGGATTTGGATATCCATGTCATCCCCACGGCCCACAAAATTCTTGCCGTTATGGATTCTGTAATCCTTGCCAACCCTGGCCCCCTGGATGCACACCAGCCAGCCGCATACCGGTTCTTCCTCCTCTTCAAGAAGCTCCACCGGAGGCTCAAATCCCACCGGCTTCTTCTCTTCATCCTCTCCTGCAAGCTTCATATTGCAGTAAGGGCAGATTTTTCCATACCGCCTTGCGTTGTACACGTGCCCGTTCGGGCATCTTTCTAAACTCATCTTATCATGTCTCCCATCCCTGTTTCTGTACTGCCAGCTTTTGCTGTGCGCCCGTTCCATTCCGTCAGTTAAGCAGCAGCCTTGTATTAGCTATGTAAAGGATGTCTCCCGCCTCTACCCTGCAGGGCCGTCCCGCCAGCTTATAGCAGATTCCGTCCTCCGCCTTCTGGACTCTCACCCCGTTGGTGGAACCCAGATCCTCAATGTACCAGCCATCCAGGCAGTAGTTTAAAGCCGCATGCTGCGGATCAATGAAGGTGCCATACTCGCTGTCCTCCAAGTCTACATCCACTTCTTCATCTTTGCCCCCTCGGCCAATCACCACTGCAGTCATTCCCGCTATGTTCCAGGACTTCACCGGCTTGTCCTGTTCGTCAAGAAGGAGCAGCTCCCCGGCCTGCATCCGGGCGGCGGCCTCCTGCCGCCTACCAGTCCACCTTACGCTGTCCCTGTCCCTATGCGCCCACAGGAAGAGCAGGTCGATGGCCGCTGCCGCCGTACAGATTACTGCGAATATGGTCAGTATCCGGAATTCCTCCCAAGCCTTTCCCATGCTTCCTGTCCCAAACATCAGAAGTATACATACGATGATGAGCCCGTCACAGATTGCCTTTGCTTTTTGTCTTCCCGTCATTTACTTTTTCCCGCTTCCTACCGTTTTATCTTTCCAAAAAAGGAGGCAAACATCTCCTCCGGATTAACAGGTCCCTCCGGCTTTCCTGGTCCGGGGTTTTTACCCCGGCTGGTTTCCATTCCTTTACCCGGCCGGAAACCGAAAAACTGTTCAAATCGGCTCATATCCGACTCAGGGGCGCCTGTCTGCCCTACATTCGGTTCATGTCTGCCTCTGCGGCCCATGGCAGCCCCTCCGGCTGTGCGAAAAGCTTCCCCGGATATCTCGCCCCGCAATCTGACATCGTAAGCTTCCCGCTTCTCAGGGTCGCTTAAAATGTCATATGCCTCCTGGATCACATACATCTTCCTGGGCTTTTCCGGGTCGTCCCCTGCTGCATCTGGATGATACTGTTTTGCCAGCTTTCGGTAGGAAGCCTTGATTTCTTTGTCTGTTGCCTGGGCGTTCACCCCCAGCACCTTATAATAATCCGTCATACTATACCTGCTTATCTAAAAAGGGCTGCCGGGAGGCAGCCCTTTCTGCATTGCTTCTCGCAACTGCATGTGTTATACGCTGTATCCGCCTTCTACAGCGATCTGCGCCATTTTGTCCTTCTTTTGTTTAATCATCAGACGGAAGGTTCCAACCCCTTCTAAGTCTCCATAGTCTTCCTTATAATCTACCACGAACGCGTTGGGGAATGTGTACTTGCGGATTACTTGGGATGCTGCAATCACTTCAATGGTCGCTTTGCGGTAACAGTCCGACTTCTCAGCCGGAATTAACGACCACAGACCCAGCTGTCTGGTTGAATCAAATGGATCTCCATCCACTGCGGTCAGGATCTTCCCTGTAATCACAACCGTGCTTCCCAAGTCCGTGGAACGCGCGTTGGAATCATGGGGGATATCCGCCCCGAATTCTACACTGGTAATGCTGGTCGTTCCTAATTCAATTAAATTTGGTCCCTCTACTTTTAATGTGAATCCCATATTATGTTCCTTCCTTTCCTGACAGTTTTTATTCGCCGCTGAATCCGCCCTCAAACTTCATATTTGCCATCTTGTCCTTCTTCTGCTTCAGAAGCAGGGTAAACACGCCGGTTCCCGTATCATCCGTGAAATCTTCCTTATAGCCGATTACGAATGCGTTGGGGATTGTAATCTGCCTCACCACCTGGGAGGCGTTAATTACGTCAATCTCCACATTGCGGTAACAGTCGAAATTCTCAGCCGGCACAAGCGCCCATCTGGCAATCTTGCTGGTATCATCCGCCGGTTCGCCTCCTACCGCTGCAAGAATCTTCCCCTTAATCTCTACTGTGCTCCCCAAATCCGTGGAACGCGCATTGGAGTCATGGGGGATGTCTGCGCCAAACTGTACCGACATGATACTGGTTTCCCGCAGGTTAATTGTTTCATTTCCCTCGATTTTTAAGCGTAATCCCATATCTTTTTCCTCCTAAATTATGTTCCTGTGTTAAAACTGCAAAATCACTCTTACACTGCGTTTCCTGCCTTCCGGGTCAGCTCTACCTTTAAATTCCTGCTTGTCCCGCTGAAGGTTACCAGCACGTTGCAAATCCCGTTCTTCTCATCAATGGAGTAGTCCAGCTCGTCCCCGTCCTGAAGGATGGAGTTTACATGCTGGCGGTCTGCATCCCAGCGGCTCTTCTGGCTGCTGGGGTTGTTACTGAAGAATTTCAAAATCTTATCCTGCTTGAAATCCCCGCTGTAAAACCGCAACATACGCTCTATGTACGTAATCACCATGGTTTTGTAAATCGGCTCGAATTCATTGCCACTGCTTAGTAAGTTCCTTGCTTTATAAACCATGATATTCTTGATTTCTCTGCCTTTATACTGGGCATTGTCCGATGTGAACACGAAGCCGAAGCCGGTGTTGTTGATGGTATTCTTGATTGCGTTGGTAAAACCGGATATCTCCTTTGTCATGCTGGTTGCCGCCAGGAGGGCATTGTCATCCGCCTCCACGTCAAACCGCACGCCTGGATACTCCATGCTGGCTCCCGGAAAGCGCTGTTTTAAGTATTCCGGGCATTGCCATGCCGCCACGATTCCCGCGGCCTCATAGGCTGCTCCCACATAAACGCCTTCAATCCACATCTTCATGGTGTCTTCCTTCTCCTCGGAGAGTGCCACATTGCCTTCCTCATCCATCACCATTTTCTTATCCAGAATCAGCCCTGACTTGTCTTTGGGAATGATGGTTGCGTTGGGGATGCAGGGTACTACAAACTCGCTGAAGTCACGCTTCATGAGCGGAGTACATTTATCCTTGAATATCCCGATTCCTTCGGTGGCAACATAGCTGAAGGAGGTCTCCTCCCCGGTCCGGAAACTAAAAAATGTGGTAATCCGGTATGGGTAGATGGCATTCATCAGCGCCGAGAAACTTTCCATTGTGTTGGTTCCTGGCTTTTCCACCTTCTGGTTGCCTGCAAAGCGCAGGCGCTTCAGCTTGCCGCCGCCCGTCTGGCTCAGCTCCACGTCGGGCACAATACCAAACCACAGGGTATTGTCAAACTCGTTCTTATCGTTGGTGGTATTTAAGTAGGTCAGCAGCCTGGGAAGGTTGCTGGACTTTACCATCATATCCAGAGGAGTGTTGGTGACAAGCAGCTTCGGCTGCATTCCTTTCTCCTTCACCTGATACTGGTCGAAAAACGTTTTTACACCGAGGATTTTCTCCACCAGAGGCTTAACCGCTTTTACAAAATCGTCTTTGCTTTTTTTGTAAAATTCCAAATAATTATTGTAGTTTCTAACCTCCGCTTCCCGGTCTACCTTGCTCTCCATGGTGGAGCCAAGGGGGCAGAATGTCCGCACAACCAAATCTCTGACGTAATCGGAGGGATTGCCGTTTAAGGCATCGTAATCGTCCCGGAAGGTTTCCATCAGGCTGGTGTTAATCTGATCATCTACCACCGCCAGCTGGGTACTCTCCTCCTGCTTTACCTCCAAAATCTTTAACTCCCCGTCATCTCCCATGCTTAGGAGTCCGGCCTTGAAGTCCTGGCTGCCCTGCCCGGCATCGCTGTCTCCCAGAAGCAGACGCTTCTTGGAATCCTCAATAGCCAACGGGAGCATACTTAAAATATTGTGGTAATTTTGGCTGGCCTGTTCAAACTCATAGTTCAGCTTGTCCCCGATGTCCAGACGCTTGGGATCGCCCTCATCCAGTTCCATGTATTTCCCGTAGGTATACTGGATTTCCCTCCTGACCTGCCTAATGTCGTCCATAATCTTTTTGGGGGAAATCATATCCAGAACTTCGGAAAATTTAAAATCCGCATTGGCTAGACCCTGGGCGCTTTTGGCGTCCAAAAGAGTGATAAGCATATTTAAAAGGTCGTTCTGCTCATTTAGCGGAATCTGTGTAATACAGTTGTCTGGAATATTTTCCGGCTTCACCAAACTGTACTGAATGGAGCCTGTGACCGCATCACACCAGGAATATACAACGGGTGAAAACTTTTCCATGAATTCATCAAAACTGCCCACCAGCAGTTCCTCGTTAATTTCCTTGATTTTGTCATCATCCAGGCTGTTCTTACCTCTTACATCACCAATCAGTGTAAGCAGGTTCAGCCGCTCCGGATTCATTTCGGCAAACAGAATGGTTCTGTTTGTCTGGGTTATTGTTTCCATAGGCCTTGCTCCCTTTTCTCAATATTTTATAAAGCGGGATTTTATTCTCGCTTTATATTCCTTTTTCAATGTTCATTGAATCATTGCTATGTAATGAAGCTCCAGCTCGTAACATCCATCACGGGATGTAATGTAGACCACGTCGCCAAAGCTTACGCTGTACTGAAGCTGCCTGCATGCGATGGAGCTACCCAGCATAATCGTAGCTTTGGAGGAATGGTATAAAACCATCCTGCGTTCCCCATCTGCAATCAGAAAAACCTGATCAAGCTCCAGTCCATCCGAGGCCTCTGGGTATTCCCGCAGCAATTCTCCAAGGCTCACCCTGGATTCCTTCAGCTTGTGCATGGGGAAGGTAAGGGGAGGTATCTCCTCACTTCCTTCAGGTAGGACGGTGAAGTATGCATCCAGTTTCCCGGCAAACCGATTCTGCTTTTTCTTCTCAGCAATTACCTCTAACTCCGGCTTTGGCTTGTAAAAAAGTTTCCAAAGGATGACCGCCAACACGGCACAGATAATTACAATTACCCACCAATATGCCCTCCACAAAGGGATGACTGATATATTCACCGGGTATGCAAGGGTATCCTCTCCGTCTGAAACAAACAGGGTAATAGCCTGCGTGCCCGAGTGCTCCGGCCGGATTGTCAGCAGATTTCCCGCAAGCTCCGTTTCCGCATTCACTCTGCCCTCCTGATTAAGGGAGAACTGCAGCGCATCCCCATCCGCATCCCTGAAATGCTGGTTTAAATCATAGGCGAGGGGCTGGCTTAACACATTGCATCGTATCTCCGGCAGGCTACCAGAGGGTGGAACGTTATTCACAGACAGCCCGGCGTTAAATGGGTAACTCCCCAGTGAATCAGTAAGTGTGGCCGTAAGGCTGTATTCGCCGGAATGGCTAATCCGGACAGTTCCCTGAATCACTCCATCTGAAACATCTGCAGACGGCATTTGTATATAATCAGCGCTATTTGCGGGATTTGTACATAAAAGTTCCCATTGGAACTTCCGGTAAAATGCCTCATCCCTGATTTGCTTCCCGTTCCTGTCTTTAAAGTAGACCTGATACTGCAGATCCTGATTCTTTGGAGCGGACGTGTCAATGTTCCATACAGGTACCAGCTTCCGGTAGCCGATGACAAAGATTTTCAGGCTTTGCCCCTCTGCCGTGGACGTATTGACGGTCAGTTCCTTTATGGAATTATCTATCTGGCTGCCTTCAATCTTCCCCACCGCGTAATGGGACAGGCTGGTCATGGGAATCTGGTTTTCCCCATACATGATTGCGGTATCCCCAATCGCTCCGGAGGAAATCATCAGCACATCCATCTCATCTAAGTACAGTTCATCAAACACGCAGCGGATTTCCTGTTTTCCTCCTGCATAGATTCCGCTGGAAAACTGCTGAATCTGATAGGGCAGGTTGTGACTGAATAGCCCATACAGCACTTCAATCAATGCCTCCGGACTTTGTGCGGTAAAACTTTTGGCGCCAGTGTCCGTGGCAATCTGCTCCAGTACCCTCTTGCTGCCCTCATATGATCCAAAAGCAATGGTATAGACAGGAATTCCATTCGCTTTGCAGTCTTCCACACAACTGTTTAAATCCTTATTGGACTGCTCCAGAGTCCGCTCTGAGTGCTTCCCTAAATCGGATTCCCCATCTGATATCAGCACGATTACCCGTTTGCGCCCTTCTTCGGCCGGCATAAGCTGATATGCATGGGAAAGCCCAAGCCCGATGTCCGTATCCCCGGTATATGGCACGGTTCCAATCAGCTCCTTCAGCTTCTGGCGCTGCGCCTGTTCCGATATAGGGACCGGCGCGGTTGACGTAACGATGGTGTCGTTATAAGCCACATAGCCAATCCGGATATCACCCGGATATACGGTATCAACAAATGCTTCCACCATCTCCCTGCCAATGCCCTTTGAATCATTCGTCCTCATGGAGCCGCTGCAATCCGACACGAAAGTAACATCCAGTCCGGCTTCCCTGCTCACAAGTTCTTCGGCATAAGACGGCCAAGGGGAAACCATCCATAACAAGACGCACAGTACCGCTACTGTAACTTGTCTCATTCTGTCCCGGCCTCCCCTCTCATCTTTTCTCACTGCTTCTTTGCAGGTTTTTTCGGCTGGTGTATGCCAAACTCAGAAGCCCTGCCGTCTGCCCTTCTGGCAGCATCCTTCGCTGTTTTAGCCAGCAGTTTCAGTATTTTTTCCTTCATTTCCATTACCTCCTTCTTTCAATATCATGAGTATTGCTACTGCTATGAATGCACTTATGAAACTCGCTGTCAGATTCGCCTGATGGAATGCCCATAAGATGATTCCTGATACCGTCCAGAAACTATATATCTGGAAGCTGCGTTTCTTAAAGATTTTCTTTTCCCCATCCGTCATTGGCCTGTTCGGGTTCTCCACCGGCGCCTTCTTCCAAATGCACAGACCCAGGAAAAACAGAGATGCCGGAAAGAGCAGGAACCAGGTTTCTTGATAACCGGCAATCCACTTCGCCACCCATAAGCAGGTCATGCAGGTAACCGCAAACAGCAGGAAA
The DNA here is from genome assembly GCF_046966825.1 of Hungatella sp. Taxonomy (NCBI): domain Bacteria; kingdom Bacillati; phylum Bacillota; class Clostridia; order Lachnospirales; family Lachnospiraceae; genus Hungatella; species Hungatella sp. The sequence continues at coordinate 49,406 of NZ_JBKVCZ010000037.1, forward strand.
CACTTCCCATAGGTGTCCGCGTGATAGCCTCCGCAAAAAAATCTTAAGCTGACGAAAATGCAGTAGATGAACGCCATTTCAATGACTGCGTGAAAGCAGATTCCTGTCAGCAACGCAATTACAAAATTTGTCATATTCGCGATGGTAATCTGGAAACCATAATCGTAGAGTTCCTCTTGATCATCCGAAATCATGGACTCTTTGCACAATAAACGGGTGAGATATCCCGAAAATTTGTATATCATTTCTCCCTCCCCCCTCTTTATGGAATGATTATACATTAAAGTGCCAGAAATACAATGGTTTCATCATAATCAGCTCATTATCGACATAAAAAGCATTTCTCTTGTCGTTTTTTGTAAAAAAAGAACCGCTGGGATAGCGGTCCTTTCTGAATTCTATTTGGGAATAATGGTTAAAATAATTTTCTGAAAGAAACAATTTGCTTCTTCCCAGTAGGAGTACTCTCCCTGATATGTTTCTATAATTCTATTGATGCTTGCCATTCCGAACCCGTGGAGCTCCGGCTCCTTCTTTTGGCTTTGCAATCCTGGATTCTTCTCCAATACGGAACCCGAGGTACTGTTTGCCAGTTCAATCTCTATCGCCTCTCCTTCCCGTCTGATGATAAGCTCCACTTCCTTGTCTCCCTCTTTCTTCTCCGCTGCCTCCACCGCATTGGACAGCAAGTTGTACAGTAGATTTCCTATATCCATGCTGTCCAGGTCGTCTATATGACCCAGCACCACATAGCGGAATTCAATTCCCTTCTCCCTGCATTCCGGCACCGCCTTCATCAGCATCGCGTTTACTCCCTCATTCCCCGTGTCCTGGGGAAGCTCCGGATATTTTCCCAGTTCTGTATCCATCTCCTTTATATAGTCCGATAATTCCCCGTACCTCCCTTTTTCCGCCAGACGGCACAGTACATCCAGCTTTCCATTCATATCATGGCGCAGATGGTTCACTTCTCTCCCGATGCGGTATAGGTTGAGAACCTGTTCCTCCTGAGCCCTCCACCTTTCTTTCCGGTATTCTGCTTCCTGCTTTTCCCTGTAATATTTGCCCATCTGACGATAGACTCTCCCTAACAGCAGAACTAGTCCGATGAACCCGCCCAAAAGGTATAGGGAGAGATAGTACCTCCCCCTCTGGTTCAGGCCGCACCCCTCCAGGCGGAACATCCCCAGCACCATGACGAACAGCAGAAGGAAGGTTCCCGCCATAATCCCATCCTCTGCCTGGCCGGCATTGTCCTTCCTTCGGTACAATGCAAGAACCACTCGTCCCATGGCAAACTTAAGTACCAGCGCCGCCAGCGCCGAATAGGTCCAAATGATTCCTCCGCTGGCTAGGAACTCCTTCAAATGCCTCCCGGTCATGATGCCCATGATGGCAAACACCATATACGCATTGATGATTATAATCAGAACCCACGCCATCCCCAGTAACACAATCATGTGAGGTCTGCCTTTCAGAGCTGTAAGACCATATAGAACCAGAACCACCGCATAGCAAAGCCCCAGTATGCCCTCAAACACAGTGTAATGGTTCAGGGCGGTCACCACGAGAAAATAAGACGCACTGCCTGCCGCAGACAATAGCCAGCGCCTGGTTCCCTGATAACGTTTTGGGAATCCATGGTCCATATATTCTACTGCTATGACTGCCGACAGGGCGTTGATTAGACCGTTAACCATGTTTTCTGCCATATCGGGTCATCCCTTCCATAACCGCTTTCCTTCGATCCTTTCCCATATCCAGCTCGGTTCCGTCTTTCAGCACGATATGCCGATTCCCAACCTCATCAATCCAGCCCATGTTTACCAAAAAATTTTTATGTATCCGGATAAAGCCATACTTGCCCAGTTCATCCTCCTCCGCTTTCAAGCTCCCATATTTCTCGTATTGACCGCCACTTCTGGTTCTGATTTTCATAGTATGTCCGCTGCACTCAACGTAGCGGATGTCGGTTATCGGAATCTCCCGGAATCCAATCCCTTCTTTCAGCCTGTACCGGACCCTCGTATGTGCAGTTTTCCGAAAATACTGCTGCACCGCCTGGGTCATTTCTGCGCACAGCCGCTTTTTCCTTACGAACCATAGCGGTGTGTATGTGAAGGACTGGT
>NZ_JBKVCZ010000038.1:0-50714 GCF_046966825.1 Hungatella sp.
GGAGACTTGTCCTCCGGAAATACCTTCTTTAAATGGGATGCCGGATTCGCCAGCCTCCCGCCCAGCAAAGGCTCCATGATCACCACCCCGAGGCCTCTCTCAGCGGCATACTTAAGCCCCTTTGTTCCGGCCTGGTGCTCGGTGTCCACGTAATTATACTGAATCTGGCAGAAATCCCATCCATCATAATAATCTATGATATCCTGAAACACGTCATATGAATCATGGAAGGAAAATCCAAGATAGCGGATCTTTCCCTCAGCCTTCGCTTTTTCCATCCGCTTAATCAGTTCAAACGGCTTTACCTTATCCTTCATGCGTTCGCCGCTCAAGGCGTGAAGAAGATAAAAGTCGATATGATCCGTGTTCAGCTTCTCCAGCTGCTCATCCAGCAGAGTCTCGAAATCCTCCGCCTTCTGAAGCTTCCATACGGGACATTTGGTCGCCAGATACGTTTTCTCCCTGTAGCCGTCCGCCAGCGCTTTTCCCACGATCCTCTCGCTCTCTCCCTGATGGTAAGGATAAGCGGTGTCAATGTAATTCACGCCCTCATCGATGGCATGGCGGATCATCCCGATGGCGCGTTCCTCATCGACCACCTCATCGTGAAGCAGCGGAAATCTCATGGTTCCGAACCCCAGCGCCGACACTTTAATTCCTGTCTTTCCAAAATTGCGGTATTGCATCTTAGTCCTCCCTGATGGATAAAATTTTGATTTTATTTTACCACATATTTCCTGTATTCTAAAGTATTTTCTGGCAGTTTCCCTGTTTTTCATCACTGTTCAGACCAAAAACTATTCTGCAGGCCTCAGACAGCCGGCCAGGCCCCATATATTTCTCTGCACCGGTTGTAAAATAGTTACATATCTGGTAAAATAGGGTATCAACGAAAGAAAGAGGTGACTGTTATGCAAAAATACGTTTGTGAGCCATGTGGATACATATATGATCCGGCTGATGGAGATCCGGACAACGGAATCAATCCAGGCACAGCTTTTGAAGATCTTCCTGAGGATTGGGTATGTCCGCTCTGCGGAATGGGCAAAGATGTCTTTGTTCCGGAAGATTAATAAGTACTGCAGCAAAACCGGTCCGCACTGGCTTTTAAGCCTCTGTGCGGACCGGTTTTTCATTTGAATATATGGTATACCATTTATCAGATTTCGGTTGAGATAAAGATATCGTAGATCGCCTTGATGGCCGCCTCAAAATCTGCATTCTTAACGCCGATAATGATGTTTAACTCACTGGAGCCCTGGTCGATCATCTTGACGTTGACACGGGCGTGGGCCAGCGCGGAGAAGATTCTTCCGGCGGTGCCTCTCGTGGCCTTCATGCCGCGTCCCACGACGGCAACTAATGCCAGATCTGATTCCAGTTCCACGAAATCAGGCTCGACAGCGCGGTGGATTCCCGCGATCACGGACTGTTCGTATTCCTCGAATTCGGACTGATGGACAAACACGGTCATGGTATCGATTCCCGAAGGCATATGCTCGAAGGAAATGCCGTATTTTTCAAATACCTCCAGAACCTTGCGGCCGAACCCTACCTCGGCGTTCATCATGGCTTTCTCAATGTTGATGGAACAGAAGCCCTTCTTGCCCGCAACTCCCGTAATGGTATAGCGCGGCTTGCGGCAGGTGCTCTCTACGATCAGGGTGCCTTTCTCCTCCGGCCTGTTGGTGTTGCGGATATTGATCGGAATGCCTTCTTTTCTGACCGGGAAGATGGCGTCCTCATGCAGAACGCTGGCTCCCATGTAGGCCAGCTCACGGAGTTCTCTGTATGTAATGGTCTCAATGACCTCCGGATTATCAATGATACGCGGATCGGCTACGAGGAAGCCGGAGACGTCGGTCCAGTTCTCATACATATCAGCATGGATGGCCTTCGCCACAATGGAGCCTGTGACATCGGATCCGCCTCTTGAGAACGTGCGGATGCTTCCGCTGTGAGTGGCGCCGTAAAAGCCCGGAATAACCGCGCGCTCCACATGCTCTAAGCGCTCCCCCAGCTCACGGTTGGTGATATCCGCCTCGAAGCTGCCGTCTTCATCGAAGAAGATGACCTCTGCCGCGTCGATGAATTCATAGCCTAAATAGTTGGCCATGACGATGCCGTTTAAGTACTCGCCTCTGGATGCCGCGTAATCACGGCCGGCCTTCTTTAAGAAATTCTCCTCGATGGTCTCGAATTCATGATCCAGATTCAGGTTTAAATCGAGTCCGTCGATGATCTCCATGTAACGGCTCTTAATCTTCTCCAGAATCTTCTTATAGCTTTTTCCCTCGGCCGCCGCATCGTAACACTGATACAGCATATCCGTAACCTTCTCGTCCTTGTCGTTTCTCTTGCCCGGCGCGGATGGAACCACATAGCGTCTGCTCTTCTCGGAACGAATGATGTCCCCAACCTTCTTAAACTGTCTTGCACTGGCCAGAGAACTGCCGCCGAATTTCACAACCTTTTTCATGTCTTCTTTCTCCTCTGTCACATATCCAATTTATTTAACCGAAATAATATCGTACTTGCCGGGCGCTGTCAAGTGTTTTGTAAAACGGTTTTTTCAGCCTCCTGGCGTGCGGCCAGAACTTTATGATGCTTCAGCCAGCCTCCCGACGCAACACGCGCGACGTAGACCACCGCCCTCACGGCCCAGTCCAGAACCATGGCAATCCAGACACCGATCAGCCCCATGCCGAAATACCGTCCCAGAACGAAGCTCATGGCAATCCGGCACAGAAACATGGACGCAATGGTAATGAACATGGCGAATTTCACGTCATCTGCGGCACGCAGGGCATTGGGAAGCGCAAAGGATGGCGCCCAGATCAGCACGCAGCATAATCCGTGAAGCGTGCAGATGATTCTGGCCAGCTCCGCCGTCTGTTCTGACACATGGTAGAAGCCGATAATGTGCGGCAGAAATACCAGCATCGGAAAACAGATGAGGAAGTGCGCTCCCATGATGAGGAAAATAAAGTTCTTTGCATACCGTTTCGCCTCCTGATACCGTTTCGCGCCCACGGCCTGCCCCACCACGGTTATCATGGCCAGGGAGATGGCGCTGCCCGGAATCACCTGAAAGGAACAGATGGTTCCTGCCACCGCGTTGGCGGCAATGGAGGTCGTACCAAAGCTGGAGACCAGCCCCGCCACAAGAAGCTTACCGCCCTGAAAGAGGCCGTTTTCCACTCCCATGGGAACTCCGATCCCCATGATCCGCCGGATGATGGCGGGATGGAAGCCCAGATGAAAGTTTTTGTCGATGCACAGCGGAAGCTTCGGATTCCGGATCACCCACACCAGTATGACTGCCGCGGTAATTCGTGACAGCAGCGTGGAGATCCCGGCCCCGGCCACCTCCAGATGAAAGCCGTAAATCAGAATGGCATTTCCCACAATGTTGATTCCGTTCATCAGCATGGACACCTTCATGGATATCCCGGAATTGCCCATGGAGCGGCAGATAGCCGCCGACCCGTTATACACCGCCAGAAACGGGAACGACAGTGCCGTCAGATAGTAATACGTTCTGGCGTAATTCATGACGGATGGTTCGATCTTCCCGTAAATCGTCCGCAGAATCTGGTAGTTGAACAGTAAGGACAACACCATTAAAACCGTTGAAAATACCAGAACCACAAGAATCAGCTGATTGGAGGCCTTTAACGCCTCCTCCCTGTTTTCGTCCCCCAGCTCCTGGGCCGCGATGACAGCGCCTCCGGTAGCCATGGCGGTAAACACGTTGATCAGCAGAATATTAAGCGTATCCACAAGGGAAATTCCCGAGACCGCGGTCTCCCCCACTCCGGCCACCATGATCGTATCCGCCATTCCCACTAAGACGGCGAGAAACTGCTCGATGATCAGCGGCAGAATCAGCCGCCTGATGGCCGCCTTCGAAAATATCGGTGCTTCTTCCATTTCTCTCTCCCTATTGTATACTGCCCTCCGGCTTCTTATGACCGTTTCGAAGCATTCGGAGGATTCGTCTGTTTGCCGCGTCATTTTGTTTGTCTGACACGGACATCCATCCCGAAAAAGAGTCGTCCTGATTCGCCTCGCCGCAGATGTCCACACCCAGAATCCGGCGGCTCTCCAGGCAGCGGTACGCCCTCTCAAGCTGTTCCAGCGTCATGGTTCCCTGATCCCAGTCAGTCACCACTTCCTTCCGCCCAAACACGTCCTTGTCTATGGACAGATACACGGCCTCCGACACCTCTGTTTCCAGAGCCTTAAGCCATGAGTCATCTGCCCCTGCCGCGCTTTCCGAAAACACCTGCACGCGGTCCGCATACTCTGATTCTACGGTATCTGCCAGCGAATCCGCGACACCGATCAGAATCACCTTTTTTAAGTATGGCTGGTCGTCCAGCGCCCGTTTGATCCAGCAGCCGCAGGACAAAATTCCAGCAAATATAGAAGGCTTCATATCCGTATGATGGTCAAATACCACCAGGGTAAACGGCTCCCGAATCTTCCTCACCATGAGATAGCTTAAATAGTGGAAATTTCCGCCGTCTATAAAGTGAATCCAGCCTGACAGCCCGCTGATCCGCGCCTCAATCTCCTCCATGGATGCCTCATCACAGAATCCGTTTACCCCGGACAAATCCGAACAGTCAATCCATTCACAGTCCCCATCTTTATAGAAGCTTTCTCTCTCGTAAACTCCTGTAAAATTCAGCACTGAAACTGATATCATCGTTCTCTTCTCCCGATTGGTCTTCCCTTTCCGGCGCTCTTAAACGCCCAGCTTTTCCATCTCTTCGTTGACAGAGGCCTCGCAGGAACGCATGGCCTCAATGGTCTTCTCAAAGAGCTCCTCTAACGTCCAGCCGAGCCTCTCGGCTCCCTGTGCGATCACCTCGCGGGAACAGCCTGCCGCGAACCGTTTATCCTTGTATTTTTTCTTCAGACTGGAGACCTCCATATCCATGACGCTCTTCGATGGGCGCATTCTCGCGGCGGCTCCGATCAGGCCTGTGAGTTCGTCTGACGCGAACAGTACCTTCTCCATATCATGCTCCGGTTCCACATCAGAGACGAGTCCATAGCCATGGCTTACGACCGCATGAACAAGCTCCGGTTCAGCCCCGGCTTCGGCCAGAAGCTCCGGCGCCTTGATGCAGTGCTCCTCCGGATAATTTTCAAAATCCACATCGTGGAGAAGGCCGGCGATTCCCCAGAAATCCTCGTCCTCACCGTATCCCAGTTCCTTTGCATACCAGCGCATGGTGCCTTCCACCGTAAGCCCGTGAAGTATATGGAAGGGCTCCTTATTATATTTCATAAGAAGGGAAAGCGCCTGGTCTCTCGTTACATTTGTTTTCATATTCCTGTCACCCCTCTGTAATTTTTATGTTGTCATCCATCATATCACTGCTGATTTCCGATATCAAGCTTGAAATGCCGCTTTCCCCCACAACTTTGATGCCATGCTCCTTGAGAAGGCGGGCTGTCACCCCGTCTCCGGCCGTCTTAGCGCCCGAAAAGGTTCCGTCGTAGATGATCCCGCTGCCGCAGGACGGGCTGCGCTCCTTCAAAATGGCGTACCGGCATCCATACAGCTTTGCGATCTTAAGCGCTTCCTCCCCGCCCTTTTCGAAATACTCTGTCACATCCTGGCCCTTCCGGTTCATCACCTGGACACGCCCGCCGTCTCTCCGGCATTCCGACGGCTCTCTGGGGGTCTCCATCCCTCCCATCTGCTCCGGACAGACCGGGATCAGTTCATACTCCCGAAGCAGCTTCAGTACCTCGTCACGACGGCCGTTCTTTCCGTCGTAGCGGCAGTTGACACCCAGCAGACAGGCACTGACCAGTATTCTTGTATTTTTCTTATCCATGGATAAGCCTCCTTCCAAAATAGTCTCCGGGAACTATGGCCTCAGATCCCTTACTATTTTCAGTTTGTTTTCATCACATCCCGCATCTTCCAGCATGGAATCCATGTATTTTTCGAAAAAGAGCTCTGCGCCTTTTTCTTTCCAAAGCTTCCAGCCCTCGGTATCCTTCACTTCTTTTTCCGGTTTTGTCATGCCGGCAAAGTAGTTCCGGTTCATCTCCACGGCCAGTTCCGTCATCTGCGCCCGCTCCTCCTCCGAGAGTGACAGCGCTTCCAGCTCTTTCTTCATCTTTTTTCGCGTGCACGCGTCAAAATACGCCTGGGACAGCTTCAAAATCCCCATATTTACCGGGGATTCCGCTTTTTCCCCATCCCATCGCCCACATACCCTTCGTTTCATGCGTGTGCTTCCATCCGGATCAACCGTCAAAACGCCGTACCGGTTCGGGGCCACGGTAAGGGAGCCGGTTGCAATGTCATAAAGGCCGCCGCTCTCCGCAATATGCTGGATATGAACGTGACCGCTTAGATTCAAAGCGATCCCATGAGCTTTCAGCAGCTGCTCCATCTCCTCATGATGATCCAGCAGGAAGCCCTGTGACAGAAGTCTGTTCTGAGCCAGGACATTCTGGTGCGTCACCGTAATGATGGAGGCCCCCGCTTCCTCAGCGCGTTTCATCTGCCGCTCCGCCCACTGCATCGTGGAATCCTTAATCCGGCCGGGTGCGTCCTCCGTGTTCGCGTCCAGAAGCAGCAGCCAGACCCGTTCCGACAGCTCATACAGAAAGCTTAAGGATTCTTCATCCTTTCCAGCCGCGTCCTGATACCCCAGACTGCCATATATATCACGAAATTCTTCGCCGCTGACCCGTTCCGTCCTCGTCACCGTCTCTGCCTCAAATTGGGCGGCAAACGGATAAAGGATATCATGATTTCCGGGCAGCACAAGAACCGGGATTCCCTGTTCCTGCAGCTTGAACAGCTTCCCGGCCAGTTCCTCATGGCTTGTCTTCTCACCGTTAAAACTGAGATCTCCGCTTAAAATAAGCGCGTCCGGTTGCAGCTTCTCTACCTCCTCTAAAAAAGCGTCCGTAATCTCCGGCGCGTACTGAGTCAGCTTTCCATCCCCATTTCCGACCATTCTCATAAATCCGGTTCCATAATCCGTAAGCTCCGGTGATAAATAGTGCAGATCTGTGGCGGTCACGACGGTAAGAGGAGAAGTCTCTTTCTCCGCCAATGGCCTGCTGCTCCCGCAGCCTCCAAGCGCGGCACAGAGAAATGACAGAAATACAATATGTGTTTTTTTAATCATAGACGCCCCCATCCCGTTTATCTTAATTTTGCAGTTTAAATTGTTACATGATATCAAACAGCTTCATTATATCAAACCTCTATTCGAGGCACAAGCTTGTAAAAGCGGCAACACTGCCTTATAATGAAATCTGCAGCTTCACACAACCGCTGAAAAGGATGCCATGTAATCATGAAAAAAAATCGCAGCCCAATTTTGTATAAAAAAAGAATAAAACATCTGATTTCCGATGTCAGACACTGCCTGCCCGGAATGCTTCTGTGCGCAGTTTTTCTTTCTGCCATGACTGCCGCTGCTGGCAAGGTGTGTCCAACCCGGCTCTTATTAGGGATTCCATGCCCCGGCTGTGGACTTACCCGAGCCGCCGTCCTGTTGTTAAAAGGGGATATCCACGGCAGTCTTCTGTACAATCCATTTCTCCTGCCGCTATTGGCCGGAGGGCTTTTATTTCTGTACGAGCATTACGTCCTGGAACGAAAAGCGCGCCTGTTTTCCGTCTACATAGCCGTATGCATCTTCCTTATGGTGGTGTTCTATATCATCCGCATGAAATACTGGTTTCCTGACCGGCCTCCCATGATCTATGAGCCCCATAACCTGCTGCACCTGCTTTTCACAGTTCTGCAATCCCCGGGGAGCCTGTAACCCGGCAAAGAAAAAATAGACAAATTACGACAGTATATGATATAATTTTAACGGTAGATAGATTAAATTACAGGAGGTACTAAGTATGGAAAACAACACAATGACGACAGATCCTAATAAGGCTGTCATGACCATGGGGGAATGGCTGATCACGTTAATTGTTCTGGCTATCCCATGTGTCAATGTAATCATGTATTTTGTCTGGGCATTTGGCAATGGAAACGAGAACAGGAAGAATTTCTGCCGCGCCGGACTGATCGTTATGGCAGTGGGAATCGTGCTGTCCTTAATTTTATACGCTGTAGTCGGCGCAAGCCTGGCTGCTGCATTAAGTGCAGGCTATTAAGTTTCATAAAACGGCATCAGCCGATAAGGGGCGGCCGCACCGATGATTGTACAATCATCAGGGCGGCCGCCCCTTTCATATCTTCTTTTCAGATTTATGCCTTTTCCTCTCTCTTTCTCATCACCGTATCAATAATCCCATATTCCTTCGCCTCTTCGGCGCTCATGAAATGATCCCGCTCCGTATCCCGCCAGATCTCTTCCTCCGTTCTCCCCGTATTTTCAGCCAGAATCCGATTCAGCCGTCTCTTATCCTGCTGAAGCTTCTCTGAATAGATCTGGATATCCGTCGCCTTTCCTCCGATCTTCTCCACCGCCGGCTGATGTATCATGATTTCAGAGTTAGGGAGGGCAAAACGCTTGCCCTTCGTCCCCCCGGCCAGCAGAAATGCGCCGAAGCTGGCTGCAAGTCCGATACAAATCGTCGATACATCGCACCGGATATAACGCATCGTGTCGTAAATGGCCAGGCCGGCCGTAATAGAACCGCCCGGACTGTTAATATAGAAGGAAATGTCCTTCGCCGGGTCCTCCGCCTCCAGAAACAACAGCTGCGCCACCGCCAGCCGGGCCGTCTCATCGTTCACTTCTTCCCCCAGAAAGATAATTCTGTCCTTTAACAGACGGGAAAAGAGGTCGTAACTGCGCTCCCCCTTTGACGTCGTCTCGATCACACTCGGTACCAGACTCATGCCGCACACCTCCAGTTATTCTTTCTTTCGCAGAAGGCGGTAATCCCTGTCTTCTTCTGCTTTGTCTGCTCACGAAGAGGCGTGAAATGCTTCCGTTCCCGGTAGGTAAACGGCGTGCATCCGTAAGCCCGCCGGAATGCCAGTGTAAACGCCTGCTGAGACTGATAATCCGCTTCGCCGGATATCTCCACGATCGTCTTGTCCGTCTCCACCAGCTTTCTGGCCGCCTCCGTCAGCCTCCGCTCCATAATATAGCGGTGAATGGTACAGCCGGTTTCCTCAGCAAAAATCCGGTTCAAATAAAAACGGGAATACCCCGTATGTGCTTCCAATGCTTCCAGGCTCAAATTTTCCCCGGTTCCCATGTTTTTCTCAACAGACTCCAGAATGTCCTTTACGATTCTGTTTTTTCCATCCATTTATTACCACACCTCCAGTTATGTTCCAATACAAAACCATCTTCCTCATGGGAAATCAGGTCTCTTTTCTCCCATTATAACAGGCTGTCTTCACTCTGTCTTAATAAAAAATGATGTTTCCGCTAAAAATCTCTTCTTCCGGTTATACTATAAAGTAATGGACCGCTGAATTCATACTAAGTTCGTATAAAAATACAATGACATTTCCCCGATTTTGTAGTATACTTCTTACGAAATTATATGTGTGAGATTATGACGAAAGGATGGCTTCATTATGTACTGTGTAAAAAATATTAAAGATGACCTGTTCTGGGTCGGCGGAAGCGACCGCAGGCTCGCCCTGTTCGAGAACGCATACCCCATTCCAAACGGGATCTCCTATAATTCTTATCTTCTTTTAGATGAAAAAACCGTTCTCTTCGACACGGTCGACCGGGCAATCACCGGGCAGTTTTTCGAAAATGTGGAATCCGTTCTGGCAGGAAGAACGCTGGACTATGTGATCATCAATCATATGGAACCGGACCACTGCGCAACACTCGGCGAACTGATCAGACGATATCCGGACGTCTCCGTGGTCTGCAACGCAAAGACGATTCCGATCATCAAGCAGTTCTATGAATTTGATATCGATACCAGAGCCGTGATCGTGAAAGAAAACGACACCTTCTGTTCCGGCAGACATACCTTCACCTTCCTGATGGCCCCCATGGTACACTGGCCGGAGGTCATGGTGACGTATGACACCACGGACAAGATCCTTTTCTCCGCGGATGCCTTCGGTACCTTCGGCGCCATGAACGGCAACTTGTTTGCGGATGAACTCTATTTCGAACGTGACTGGCTGGCTGATGCCAGAAGATATTACACCAATATCGTCGGAAAGTACGGCGCATCTGTTCAGACGCTGCTTAAAAAGGCCGCCGCACTGGACATCGAAATCCTCTGCCCGCTCCACGGTCCTGTATGGAGATCCGATATCGCATGGTATGTGGACAAGTATTTAACCTGGAGCAGCTACGAACCGGAAGAGAAAGCCGTCATGATCGCATACGGTTCCATCTACGGCAACACGGAGAATGCGGCGAATATTCTGGCCTGTCGGCTGGCAGACCGCGGCGTGAAGAATATTGTCATGTATGACGTCTCCTCCACACATCCGTCCACCATCATCTCCGAGGCCTTCCGCTGCAGCCACCTCGTATTCGCTTCCGCAACGTATAACGGCGGCATCTTCAGCTGTATGGAGCACCTGCTCCTCGATTTAAAGGCTCACAATCTGCAGAACCGCACCGTGGCACTCCTGGAAAATGGTTCCTGGGGCGTAACAGCCGGACGTAAGATGGGAGAAATTATCTCCGAGATGAAGAACATGACCATACTCGATGAAACCATCACGATCAAATCCTCCTTAAAGGAAGACCAGATGGCGGAACTTGGTGCTCTGGCAAATTTAATGGTAGATTCCATGAACTAGCGGGTCCGGTACGACGGACTCTCCTGACAAACAGTAAAAAGCCCTGTCCGGAACTGCGTGGTCTGACACGCCTTCCCGGACAGGGCTTTTTCGGATCGCGTTCGTAAAGCCGCGCAGTATGGACGCCGGCGCCATGCCGCAAAAATATCTCTGTCCTGCTTCCTCCGAAGTAAAAAGCATCCAACAAAATACACCAGCGATGCAGAAAAACAGGATTCTCAAACTATTTCATACTTTTTCATAGCTAGATCACCTCAGTAAAAAACATGCGTCCATCAGAGTCCGTCAACACGGCCTTTGCACCGCGGAACCGGTAACTGGAAAGTAAGAGCGGCTTCTCCCTGAAAATCACCTCCGACGGCGCCCGGCTGCCCAACTGATCCCCTTTTATCTCATACCGGTAAAACTGGGAATGTCTGCCATATCCGCCGTCCATGATAAGAGCAGTATGACTCCGGCTGATCAGGAACGCGGAACAGCCTTCCGCCTTCGGGCGGTAGATGACATCCCTCTTAAAATCAGTCTTCACCAGATGAAACTCGTCGTAATAATAGAACCACAGCGCGCCCTGTTCATCCACATTCATCGCATAGCAGTCATAGATCGGATATTTTTTATTCTCCCACAACCGCTGTCCCCGGGAATCCCATACGATCAGACCGCACGCACCCACCGGCTGGTCCCAGCCGAAATTACCGAACACGCCCTCGTCGAAGTATCCGGTAATGATGCGGCCGTCTTCCGTCACGATACAGCTCTCGATTCCGTCACCCAGACACATCTCTGCCAGCTTTGTGCCATCCTTTTTTAAGAGAACTCCGTTATTCTCCGCCGTCCCGTCTTTATATTTCCTGCACCGGGCACCTACCAGAAGAATATCTTCTCCCAGAGGCATGACGTGATGAAAATTCATCTCATGAAACCCCAGCGGATACATCTCTCCCCCCAGCAGCGTCCCATCCGTCCAGTTTACCCATAGGCACAGCGCATGGTAGTCCGTATTCGCCTCGGTATCCACAAACATCCCGTTGATCCGTTTCGGCACCGAACAGGCAAACAGAAGCCATACGCTGCCGTCGTAACCGATCGTATCATTCACAAAGGTCTCATGTTCCAGTCCATACTGCTTCTGCAGCACATTTCTCTCTGTATAGCTGGTCACATATATATTTCTGTCCATCCCAGATCCCCTTTTCACACGGTTATAAATCGTTTATAAATCGCTTATCATTCGCGTGTGTCTGCACTTATAGGCCTTCACAGCCTCTTCCAGCTTCTCTAAAAAGGCTTCCTCTCCGAATGTATTGAGCTTAAAGAACATGGCCTGGCTTCCACCGGAAGTGATGGCAGTCAGCCTGAGTTCCCCTTCATATCCCAGAATCGTCACATTCAGGCTGACGCGGTTACCTCCCATATAGCTGTACCTCTCATATACCATTGTGCAGCACCGCACGCCGTTGATCTCCTCCTCATGCTCGTCCTCGAACGATGCGGATACACTGCCGTTTAAAATTTCATTTTTTAAGTATTCTTTAAAATGATCCAGATTCCCTGTTAAGTCAGCTTCAAATTTTGCCATGTATCTCACTCCCTTCTGCCGCAGCCGGCGTATCATCATAGACCGCGAACGGCATCCACTCCACCGGCTCTCCTCTGTTCTGAATGGCATCTGCAAATGCTTCCACTTCTTCTTTCGAATTCTCTAAAAGTCCAAATCTTCCCGGTTTCAATTCAAACCGTTTCATCAGTTCTTCCTGAAGGGAATTGCACAGGTACGTGTGGAAACCTGAGATATCCCAGCCAAGAAGATCAAAGCCGAGGAATCGGCGTTCTTCGGTTCCAGTCACTTCTTTCTTTTGGATTATCCTGTCCTCCAGAGACGGCAGGAGCGCCTCTTCCAGCGCAATCCCGATCAGGCGGTATCCCGGAACCACACCCCTCCGATTATAAAAATAACGCCTGTATATGTCTTCTGCGTCCTGTTTGAACAGGAACCGACTGTCTGTATCCAGCCGGTCCTCCCCGAACAGACGCAGGGTTTCTTCTGAGAAATCTATAAATTCCTGTTTCTCCATCCCAAGCCGTTTCCGGTATTTCTCTTTTTGCCTTTCATCATTGGCCATGCAGGAAAATGGCTGCGGCTCCGCATCACAGATGCAGCCGCTGACAGTCAGAATCCATTCGGAAAAATCCTTTAAAAATTCCGGGCACCGGCAGGGACGTATGATATAATAGCCATAATCTACATACATTTCTGTGTCCTTCCTTTTCTGGCTCTATTCTACCAGATATCATTTTCCCATGTCTTTCATTTTCCTTAATATTTACGCTACAACATTTGTCATATAAGTGAAAGAAAATAAAGGTATGGAGGAAATATTCTCCATACCTTTTTACTCTCAATTATACTTAACAGATCACTTAAACCATAAATGCTTCAAGTTAATGACACCCTTTCTGCCATTTTATATACCAATCAGGGATATTCTTTGACACTCTGACAATCTCCCCGCTTTCATATATTGCAAACCGGCGAAATTCATTTGTGTTATCATATAATGCATCCAAGTCACACAAATCAATTATTTCGTGAAGATTTCTCAAGCTTTCTCCAAATCTCTTCTCAACATCCTTGTCTGGTATCCCATGCCCTCCCATTTTCACTCGCTCTGCAATTCTCTGCTTTGCGATCTCTGGAGAATCAACCCCAACATAGTGTAATTCTATTCCATATCCCAACTGTTTGGCCCTGTGTATTGTACGCAATATAGTATGTCCGCACAGAGTAGTCTCCTGGTTAAACGTAATCCCTTCCTGCAAGTAAGAATTTAATCATTCAATTGCAATTCTGCCTGCTTTCATTAAATCCGCAGTATTTCTCCAATCACCAAAACCTCTCAATATTTCATCAGTATTGATCCGTGGCATCGTATCCTGATAGTGTGTAGTCCTGTATAAAGTTGATTTCCCTGCCCCGTTTACACCAGCATATAAAATGTATTTTTTCATTTAGAACCTCTTTTGAGCTATTACTTTCTTTTGCTTTCTCTGCAAAATAAAATCACTTAACATAGAAAAAAAATCCTGTTCTTCTTCTGTCTCTGCATTTAAAACCAACTCCATAGTTTCGTCTATATCCATATCCTTACATTCCTCATATAATTTCTTTGCAGCTTCGGCCTTCGACATAAATTTTTCCTCCTTGTTCTAAAAAAACAGAAGTAACGCTGAAAGTCAAATTTATCGACCTTTCAGCCCTTCAATTAACACCACCAAATTTGGTGGTGATATCTTCTCGGGTTCTATCTTTCACTTCATTCACACCACTGCGCAAGCAGCGAATCGGAGGTATGTCATTACATTACATGTTAATGCAACTGTAATGTTTATTATACAAGAAAAAGTGTTAAAAGAAAAGGCATAAAGTTTTTTCTTCCCCTCTATTTTCTTTGCATTTCATGCTTAATACCGCACTTCCAAAACCCATTCGCCGCTTGTATATCCCCTTCTAAAATGATATACTGGTAACACTTAGCGAAGCAGCTTTAAGCTAAGCGCGTATCTTAAAACGGTCTTAAAGGTGTGTTTCGGCAGGAAACACAGCAGTTTTCTGAAAAGGGTGAGAATCATGTGCAGAAACAAAAAGAAAAACAACGATGTATTGCTCCATGCAAAGCCGGCAGAATCAGCGACATTTGCATGGAGTAGCTGCAGTCGCTGATCAAGTACGGCTTTGCTGCCTGACAATAAAAAACAGGGAGTGAAGCGCTATGAAATATATCAATGCGGCCGCGGTTCTTCCCGCCTCGCTGGTGGAAGAGCTGCAGAATTACGTTCAGTCCGGATATCTCTATGTTCCGGCCAGGGAAGACCAGCACAGGGCCTGGGGCGAACGGAACGGAGGCCGGGAGGAACTGAGGAAACGCAACAAGGCTATTCTTGATGCATGGCAGAATGGAGTGTCCATGGAGACGCTGGCGGACCAGTACTGCCTCTCTATACATGCCATACGGAAAATCATTTATCAGAAATAATCATGGAAGGACTGCGGAAAACAGTCCTTCTTTTTTGTACAAAACAGTACAGAAGCGACTGGTAGATTGAGATTTCACAGAATTTCGGGTATCCTAAACAGGAAGGATAGAAAGAAAAAAACAGAAAGATAAGAGGTTGTTACAGATGAACACTTACGAGACTGCGCGGATGGGATACGGGGAAGCCGATATCACACCGGAAACTGTTGTTGAACTGGTCGGATTTTTCCGTCCGGACAATCACTCAAGGGGCATCCGCGACCCCTTGAAGCTCCAGACAATGGTCTGGGAATACGGAGGAGAAACGGCCTGTCTTATCACCCTGGACAGTCTTGGCTTTACCGTCCATTTGTCCAATGTCCTGCGGGGCCTCATTGCGGACCTGCTTCATACGGGAATCGATCACGTCATGACTGCATTTTCCCATACACACTCTGCACCGAACGCCGCAGAGGAACCGGAATACTTTGATTTCGTATGCCGCAGGGCGCAGAGTGCTGTAAAAGACGCTCTGAACAGTCTGTCTCCTGCCTTGGCTTCTTGGGGCATCGGAGAAAATACTGTGGGATTGAACCGCAGAACGGATTCCACCGACTTCGACAACCGGCTTGGAATCCTGTCTGTCACCGCACCGGAAAATGAATCTCCCAGGGTGCTGCTGCTGCGGGTCACTGCCCATGCCAACATTCTCTCCAGCGACAACTATCTCATATCAGCCGACTACTTTGGCATTACAAGAGAGCAGTTGGAGACGCGCTTCGGCTGCAAAATCATGATGATGCAGGGTGCTTCCGGAGACGTACGGCCTCGGTTTCATCAGGAAAACACAGAGTATTTGGAAATTCACGGTTACGAGGCGGCCGAGAAGGGATTTTCAGAAGAGTATCAGAAAATATACCGGCTTCAGAGCCAAAAGGCCCTGGAGCAGACGGCAGAGGCTATCTGCCAGGCCGTGTCAGCCGTTCTTCCCTCAATGGAAGCGGAGCCTGTCACTCATCTGACCATGAAGTCGGTTTTCAGCCATTTTACAGCGGATGTTCCCTCCCTGGCACAAGCGGAGCGGATTGCCGATGAGGCACTTAAGGAGGCCGGCATCGATGGAACCGACTGGCTCCGGGAAGTGAAACGCCTTAACGGCGAGGGTATTTCACAACAGTTTTCAGAGGTGGAAATACAGTACTTTTCCCTCAATGACGGCTGTCTGTGCGGGATTGCCAATGAAGCCATGTGCAGGATTTCCATTGACGCCATGGAGGCTGCTGGAACGCCGCTGCTCTTTTTAAACGGCTATACCAATGGATGTAACAGCTACTTACCGACGGCCGGGGAGTATGAGAAAGGCGGCTATGAGGTGCTCTGGTCAAATCTCGTATATTTTCCATACCACGGCCGTGTCATGCCCTTTAACCGCGGTACAGCCGGACAGCTTGTTGAGGATGTGGTTCAGAACTGGAAAGATTAGCCTGTGAATATTCTGTATGTGGATAGAAACCGCTAAAATACTGATTCCATTCCCGCTGTTTCTGTAGTAGAATAAAAGATGGCGCCCTTGCGCACTACTGATACAAAACATTGATCAATGACTACGGAGCGGATTTACTATGGAAAAAAGCACGTCTTCGACCCTGATGACAGAGGGGTCCATCTGGAAAAAAATTATCGCATTTGCTGTTCCCTTATTTCTCGGGAACCTTTTTCAACAGCTTTACAATACAGCGGATTCACTGATTGTCGGCAATTTCCTGGGGAGCAATGCCCTCGCTGCCGTCAGTTCTTCCGGCAACTTAATCTTCCTCCTGGTAGGTTTCTTCAATGGCATCGCAATCGGAGCCGGTGTGGTCATCGCCCGGTATTACGGCGCCGGACGGCACGGTGACGTGCAGAAGGCCATTCACACCACCATTGCCTTCGGTCTTGCCGCAGGAGTGGTGCTGACCGTGATCGGTGTGGTACTGGCACCGATTATTCTGGTCTGGATGGGAACTCCGGCCGATGTACTTCCGAAATCCACCGTCTATTTCCGTACGTATTTTGCAGGCTCCCTGTCCTTCGTCATGTACAACGTGTTTGTCGGCATCCTGCAGTCCGTGGGTGACAGCCGCCATCCGCTGGTCTATCTCATTATATCGTCTCTCATCAACATCGTGCTGGATCTTGTGCTGGTGGGGATCTTTCACTTTGGAGTGGGGGCCGCGGCGTTTGCCACCATTATCTCCCAGTTTGTCAGCGCGTTTCTCTGTCTGCGCCGGCTCATGAGAAGTCCGGAGGAATACCGGGTCTGCTTAAAGAAAATCCGGTTTGACACAGGACTTCTGCGGCAGATCATCGCAAACGGTCTCCCGGCAGGCTTCCAGAACTCCGTTATTTCTCTGGCTAACGTGGTAGTCCAGTCCAATATCAACCGTTTCGGGAAAATGGCGATGGCGGGATGCGGCGCCTATTCGAAGATCGAAGGCTTCGGATTCCTGCCGATCACCTGCTTTGCCATGGCCCTGACCACGTTCGTGAGCCAGAATCTCGGCGCCGGACAGTATGAGCGGGCGAAAAAGGGAGCCAGCTTTGGCATTCTCTGCTCCATCATCACCGCGGAGCTCGTCGGCATTTTCATCTATGCCTTCTCGCCCCTGCTCATCTCCGCCTTTAACAATGATCCGCAGGTTATCATAAATGGAACGGCCCAGGCCCGCACGGTAACTCTGTTCTATTTTCTTCTGGCATTTTCCCACTGTATCGCGGGAATTCTCCGCGGCGCTGGAAAATCCACGGTTCCCATGCTGGTTATGCTGGTCTGCTGGTGTGTCATCCGGGTGACGTACATCACCGTAACCGTCCACTTTGTTCCGGATATCCGCGTGGTATTCTGGGCCTATCCGCTGACCTGGTTCTTAAGCTCGGTCGTCTTTCTCCGTTATTTCCTGAAGGGTAACTGGGTGCATGGCTTTGAGCACTAGGGCCTCCCGGCGCAAATACCAGAGCGTGTCACATTTTTCGAAACACAGGTATGTACAGGATGAGTGTCGCGGCCATGACCACGGCGCAGACAGCAATCAGTGCATTCGCCGCCGCGGCCGGGATATGTGGCACGAGAATGAGCACAAACATGACGACAAACAGCAGCGCCGTGCACACCTTTCCAAACCACATGGCGCCATCAAGCTTCTTGCCCTCTCTCAGCTTCACCAGGCCCATAACCGCCATGAAGCCTTCCTTGACGACAAAGAGTACCACCAGAACTGCCATATACGGATAGCGGGTCCACAGGCATAAGAGAATGGCCCCGTGCGTCATCTTATCGGCAAACGGGTCCAGAAATTTGCCGAATTCCGTGATCATATTGAATTTTCGGGCAACCAGCCCGTCAAACATATCCGTGATGGACGATATTCCCATGACAGCCGCCGCGGCGTAATAGCCGCGGTCCGTCTCCGCATGGAGATAGAGATATACAAAGACCGGGATCATCAGAAGCCGGAAGTATCCCATAAGGTTTGGAATGGATAACAGTTCCTTTCTCGTATATTTTTTCATTTTGCATCACTCCTATCCGGCGTTTTCTCATCGCCAGCCAGTAAATTTTGTAGAGACCTTTGGATCATGCGCTCCATCTCACAGGGGCTTCTCTCCGGTTCTTCGAAAAGCCATTTCATCATAATATTCCATAAGCCTCCCATGTTAAAAAACAGACAGTACTCCAGCTCTTCTCCGCTCATGGTTTCTTTCCAGTACGATTGCAGACGGCCGTAAATTTCGGGCCAGTACGTATTGGACACCTCGATGAGACAGCAGATCTTATCATCCCTGCATACAGACTGCAGAAATGTCTTATGCTCTTTCCAGAACGAAAAATACACCTCTGTGATATGCGCCGCAAAATAGGCGGTATCCCGTTCCAGATACCGGACATACTCCCTGCACAGGCGTTCGCAGCAGCTTCGAAACAGGTCTTCCTTTGAGGAATAATTTCTATAAAATGTCCGCCTTGATAAATCCGCCCGCCTGCATATTTCCACCACCGTGATCTCTTCGAATTTCTTTTCCTCCATCAGAGCCGCCAGCGCGTCCATCAGCCACGTCCGGGACTGCCAGACAACCGGATTGCTCGTCTCCTTCATCTCTCCACCTTCGTTTCTCTGATCCTTTTTACCGGATTATTTTCAGGGTGGCACACCGGCCCCCCTGATGTAGCACTTGCCCGCAGGGCCTTGACGCTGTCAGATACCCGCATTATACTATGGAATACTTTCCGTTACAAGTACAGGAGGATGAATGACATGGAACCAATCCACGAAAATTTCTCGTACCGGCACGCGGTATCCGGTGGGGCAGCCCCGGTCCCGGCCCTCATTTCCCACAGGAGGGAACGTCTGGCCGCGGACTGTTCCCGCTGCTGCGGCCTGTGCTGCACGGCGCTCTATTTTTCCAAAGCGGAGGGGTTCCCCGACGATAAGGAAGCCGGGATTCCCTGCGCCCACTTATGTGAAGATTTCTCCTGCGAGGTACACAGTTCTCTGTCCGGACGCCGCCTGAAGGGCTGCATCAATTACGACTGCTTCGGGGCGGGGCAGACGGCCACAGAAATCGTATTTCAGGGGAAGAGTTGGCGGCAGCTTCCTGATCCGGAGGAAATGTTCCGCGTCTTCTTCCTTGAATTAAAGCTGCACGAGGCCATGTGGTATCTGGAGGAAGCCGCAATACTGCGCCCCGCATCCGCACTGCGCCCACGTATCCATGCCGCACTCACCGGCTTAGAGAAGCTGGCAGACGGTTCCCGGCAGGACCTCACGGAAGACGGGATCCGCGATAGGATCACTGCGGCCAACGATCTGTTGAAGGAGACCATCCGCCTGACCCTCGATTATGCGGCTGCTCAGAAGCTGCCTTCGAAAAAGGGAGGCATTTCGCGGTCTGCCCGCAGCCACTCCGCCTCTTCCCGTAAATCGTCCCGTAAAACCTGGACGAATGGCGCGGGGCCTCTGCGATTCCTTGGATATCATTTTCGGGGGCAGACTTAAGTGCCATGGATTTTTCTTCTTCCTTTCTCATTGCGGCCGACTTGAGGGGATGCCGTCTCTTCGGAACATGCTTTCTGGGAACCGACCTGCGGGATGCCGATCTTAAAGGCGCCGATTTAAGGGATGCCTTTTTCCTCACGCAGATGCAGATAAATGCCGCAAAAGGCAGCCGGTATACCCGTCTTCCTTCCTGGTTAAAGTTGCCTGATCACTGGGAATCCGGCAGATAAACCGTAACATTTCCTGTTACAATAATTCAGTCCTGTCCACCGGAACATTTCGCCGCGTCAATGGCGAGTACGATCATCAGGCAGAGGAGCGCGTCCTCTTCCCTTACAATATCGAGAACGTACGTGTCTGAAAAGTGGAGAAATTCTTTACTGGCCGTCATGATCAGACTGCCTGCGCTGTCTTTTACACGATAGTCCCATTCCAGCCAGTCTCCGTCTACCGTCCAGCCGTTGCAGTCCAGTGTGAATTTGGGCTTTAAAAAGGTCAGTTCCTTGCGGATTTCTCCGATCTCCTGTCCGTTTATGTACATAAGAAATTTAGGCAGAAAGGTGAGCACTCTCTCCTGTACGGTTCCGATATGGTTATCGAAACGGTCATAGATTTCCAGCAAATGGCCCCAGCTTAATTTTCCCTTTACCGTATAGACCGTATTTCCGCTCTCGTCATAGATGTCGTAACTGTCAAACCAGGAAAACAGCCGCTGTTTAAATAGTAATTGCATGATCGTTCCTCCCTGTTATGAGCACTCAGCGGTTTGGCCGCTTCGTGCAGTGCTGCTTTATGCCCCTTCATTCCGGGGGATAAATTTTGCCATGTAATACTCATCCGCGTAGGCGCCGCCGACACGCATGGAGTTCTTTCTGAGCCCTTCGATTACAAAACCGCTCTTTTCATAGAGATGGACAGCGGCTTTATTTTCCTTTCTCACGGTCAGCTCCAGGCGGGTGATTTCCTGGGATACGGCCCATGCATCCAGGCGTTTGAACATCTCTGTGCCGATGCCCCGGCCGCGGTATCCGGCCCGGATTCCGACTACCACATATGCCGCATGGCGGATTCGGCGGTAGCGGCCCCGCTCGGCGGTCAAAACTCCCGCCATCGACTCCCCTTCCCTGGCAATCAGGAAGAAATCGCCTGCTGCCAGAGACTCCCGGATCATGTCCGCGGCGGCCTCCGGGTCATTTTTCCGTTCCCCCGGTTCCAGCATCATCATATCGGTCTCTAAATCCAGGGATCGCATCATTTCCACATATTCCCGGGCATCCTCCGGTCTGATCTGACGGTACTCCATCGATCCGTCTCCTCCATTTCCGCCATAAAGCCAGTCGTCCGATTCCTGTCTGTTTATTCCCGCAAGCAGCGGGCTTTTTAACTTGGCACTGGTCACAGCCACTCCGTCACCTTATCGACGAAGCAGACTCCGTCTAAATGATCCAGCTCGTGGCAGAAACATTTGGCCATCTCATCGATTCCGGTCAGAGTGACCTCTTCTCCATTTTCATCCAGCGCCTTCACGATTACGGTCTGGGGCCGAATGGTCCTTCCGTATTTCTCCGGAAAGCTTAAGCAGCCTTCGATGCAGTCCTGTTCCCCTGTCTGTTCCACAATCACGGGATTTACCAGCTTCATGAGCCCGGTTCCCATATCGATGACGACAAGGCGCTTTAAAATTCCTACCTGGTTCGCTGCGATTGCAGCTCCGTTAGGCGTCGCATGAAGCGTATCTGTCATATCATTAAGGATTTCCCGGATCCGGTCATCCACCTCTTTCACTTCTTTGCATTTCTTTCTCAGTATCTCGTCTCCGTCGTAACGCATGTTTAATACTGCCATATACCGTTCCTCCCTACAGCCAGATATCTCTTCCGTTCCATGTCACACTCTCTGCCTCCCCCTCGTTAAGGCACCAGCCCAAAAGGCTGGCCACCAATCCAGGCGTAACTGGAAAATCTTCCATAACAGGCTCATCAGTTTTTTCTGTGTCCTGGCCTGCGTCAGGCTCCTTCCCTGCGCCCAGTTCTGGAATCCGGTACCGCTGCCAGCAGCCGCTCGTCGTTCTGTTCTTAAATACTCTTCCGATGGATACCAGATACCGCCGCTCCCCATGCTGTTCCGTGGGATAGAGCACAATCAGCCCTTTATCCTCTGACGCGATATGCAGTACGGGTCTGTCATAATCATCATCCCGCTTTACCCACCAGTAATAGGTGCTGTCCCCATAGACTAATGTTCTTTTATGCTTCTTTGCAATTGCCATAAAAAACCTCCCGGAATTTCTCCGCGCTATTCCAGCCGTTTTTCCTCCTGCTCCATCTAGTACTGCATTGCGTAAATAACTGTGATATAGTGCCCGATATCTGCGTCAGGTGTGCGTCCGCGAAGCGACGGCGTAGTGACCCTACGTCTAGCTTCGTGGGCGTGCTCCTGGCGTGATAGTGCTATATCATAGAATTTACGCAATGCAGTACTAGCGGCGGCATACAGCCAGGACTGATACAGAATGACGGCCAGAACAAGGCCTCCAAGTCCCTGAATCAAATTTGACGGCACGCTGGCCAGGGCCGCTGCCATTCCATAAAAACAGGTTTCATAAAGCCAGTACCCGCAGGCTACAAACACCATGTCGGTCAGCCCTCCGATCACCACACCGGCGGTCCGCTTTCCGGCCGTCGCTGAAAGTCTCTGAAATACAAGGCCGCAGCAAAAAGCGGTCAGTCCCTTAATCAGAAAGGTGGCCGGCACGTACAGCAGATATCCGCCCAGGAAATCCGCCAGCGCGGAACCGATTCCTGCGGCCAGGAGCCCCTGAACCGGTCCAAGAAAGATTCCCGAAAGAATCACCAGCGCATCTCCCGGATGGATATATCCGTTCGTACCCGGTGTCGGAATCCGGATCACCATCGTCGCGGTACATACCAGCGCCATAAACAGCGCCGTCATCACCATTCTTCTGATATTATTGTTCGTTTTCATACAAAGTCTCCCTTCCGGTTTTCAATGATAATGCACTTACTATAAACCGAAATTGGACTGTTTCAAATATCCAGTTTTTAACTTTTTAACAATGCCAGTGTTATTTTCCAGCCACACGCCTGCTCCACCACTGTTTTATTGTATCATAAACACAAAATTAGTGAAACACCTCATTCGGTGTTTTGATGTACTTTTGCTGTGAATTGTAACCCAGAGTTCGTCAGAAACCAAAGCCTATCCGGCAGCCGCAGCACTGGAAGAAACTGCTTCTATTCTGCTAATTTTATAATTTTTCTTAAAAGGGGTTGAAGTATAAAAAACACTTGCTACAATTAAGATAACGGCGCCGTAATAAAACGAAAAAGGACAAAAAAGCATGAACAATCTCATAGTAAAGCCTGTCGGCAAAGTTGTATTTCAGAATGAAATGCCACTCATTTTATTGGAAAAGCCTTATCGTTCCGCCCTGGAGGGACTGGATGGCTTCAGCCATATTCAGATCTTCTGGTGGTTCGACGCCTGTGACAATGAAGCTTCCCGCAGTGTGCTCAAGGTCAGCTCTCCCTACCGCAATTCGCCGGATACGCTGGGCACCTTTGCCACCCGCTCCCCGGAACGCCCTAACCCTGTCGCGCTCTCAACGGCGCAGATTCTTAGAATCGATCCGGCGGCCGGCATCATCGAACTCAGCCATATCGACGCACGTGACAACACACCGGTCATCGACTTGAAGCCCTATACTCCCAGTCTCGACCGGGTGGCACATCCCTGTGTGCCCGACTGGTGCGCTTCCTGGCCGAAAAGCCTGGAGGAATCGGCTGATTTCGACTGGTCTGGCGTATTTACATTCTGAGAGGAGGCTGCCATGAGTTTAAAAGACTATCTGACCAAAAAACCGGTACTTGAAACAGAACGGCTTATTTTAAGGGAACTCAGGCCGGAGGATACTGACGATTTGCGGGAGTGGCTGAGCGATCCCGGTCTGTACCTCTATTGGGGAAAGCGGCCCGGCAGACACGATTTAAACCCGGAACTGCTTTTCACAGCCGCCAATCGGAAACCAACGAAAAGCTTCCACTGGGGCATCGCAAGCAAGAAAGACAATAAGGTAATTGGGGAATTCTGGGTCTACTTAATCGAGAACGACCGGATGGCCAAGGTCTCCTACCGCCTCTCGCCTGCCTGTCAGGGAAATGGCCTCATGGCGGAAGCCCTGAAAAGCGTGGTGGATTTCTGCTTCACGCGCACGGAACTTCAGAGGCTCTGGACCGATGTGGACGTAAGAAACACCGCCTCCTGCAAAACGCTGGAAAAGGCCGGCTTCACACGGGAGGGCTGCATCCGGCAGGGAAAAATGGTCTCTTCCTGGTGCGACTACTATTTATACGGTCTGCTGAAAACAGACCTTCTCCCGGAACACGACAGTCAGGCGTAACGCGATCTAAACGGATTACCGGTCTCTCGCGCCGGGACATGGCCGCTTCATCAGCCATATCCCCTTAGGGCGTGGATTGAAACAATAAACAGTACGGGCTCTCCTGTCAAACAAACAATGCCTGCGTCATCCCTCCGCGATTCAGCTCTGCGGTGCGGTATGATGCAGGCATATTCTATTCTTTGATTATGGAAAGCATGACGGAAATATCTTCAGCCGCCATTTCGGCCTTCGACTTTTCAATTAAAATATTTTGCCCGGTCATAATGTAGGAAGGCATTATCCGGATACCCTGATACCATATTTCACTCTTTCGTATCTTATAGGTGGACACCGACGGTATCACATTTTTCCCAGTGGCCTTTTTGCTTATCATGTTAAAGGCCTTTTTCGCCACGTCCCCCATCAGCATGATCACTTTCACATGGGGAAAGAGAGACAGCTCCCACTCCAGATACGGCAGACTTTTTTCGATGGTGCTTCTCTCAATGGCCGGGGCCGTCTTGGGCATTTTCACTGCGTTTGTAAGGTAAATGCCCTGCTCCAGCAGTTCTCCCGCATTGTTCACCTGTGCTCCGGCCTTCTGAAACAGCGGAATTGCCGTCGATAAATAGGCCGCCCCGTCACCGCCGTAAAAGTCATCCGCCGGGTTTGATGGCACCACCTCATTAATCAAAACCGTCCGGATTTGCTCGGGCTTCACCTCTAAATCCTGAAATACAAACGCCTCTTGATTACCATTTCTTTTTTCCAGTTCTTCTCTGATATTCATCGTTTCTCCTCATAGTGCTGCAGTGCAGACTTCAGTCTCTTTTCCACCTCTCGCTTCAAAGAAAGCGGACTCAACACGGTAACTTTATCTCCAAAGGACATCAGGAAGCCGTACAGCCACTCATTGTACGGCAAAACCGCCCGGACAGTAAGTTCCCCGTCGCTATCCGTAACCGCCCGGTCATCGAACACGTCATACACTCTGGAGGCCGCTTCCTTCGGGAAACGCAGAACTACAGAGACAGGCTCTCTTTCCTTCTCCCATCGTGTCAGATCCGGCTCCGTTCCTTCCGGTATCCGCTCAAACAGGATCCCCGTCAGCACAATCTCCTTTATCCGCGATAAACGGAACAGCCGGAAATCTTCTCTGACCAGGCACCACGCATACAGATACCACGCCTTGTCCTTATAGATCAGCCTGTACGGATGGCAGTCCCGCTCACTGGCCATTCCATTGGAACCATAGTACTTAAAATGGATCTGCCGTCTCGCCATAACCGCCTGTTTCAGCACGTTGAAATCCAGCCGTTCCCTCTCCGGGTCGCTTCCCCAGCGGGAAACATCCACTTCGATCCAGCTCGTATCCGCCATCTGAAACGCAGCCCTCAGTTTCGATAAAACCGTCTCCATATCAGAATTCTGAACCGCCGCCAGACTCTGCAGGCCGAACAGAATATCCCTCATCTCCTCTTCCGAAAGCAGCGATCTCTCCAGCACAAATCGGTCCAGCAAACGAATTCCCCCACTTCGCCCCGCCACCGAATAGACAGGCACCCCCGCCCCGCTGATCCTATCAATATCCCGGTAAATCGTCCGCACCGACACCTCAAACTTCTCCGCCAGCTCCGGCGCAGTGGCCTGTCCCTTTTCCATCAGATGGTAAATAATTTTGAACAGCCGGCTCTCTATCATTGCTATCACCTCGTTTTTCATCATATCAGATAAAACCTGACATGCTATGTCAGCAATATTATAACTGTACACTTTTAATTAATTATTTTTTCTTTTGCTTTTATCTTTTGCTTTTATCTTTTGCTTTTTATCTTTTGCTTTTTATCTCTTGTTTTTTATCTTTTGCTTTTTATCTTTTGCTTTTTATCTTTTCTAAATTAAGATTTTTTCTGATCTGCGTGTCCGTTCCCGGCAGACTCCGTTTTCTGTGACATTTGCAGGCTGTTAGAAGCTGTTAATGCGTGGGGTTTTTCGTTCTGCCGCAAAGTGCGGTTGTCTGAGCGCAGCGAGTTCCGAACTTTGCGGCAGGCTTTTAGAAAAATCCCACACATTTACAGCTTCTTACTGCCGAAACAGGAACAGAAAGCGGAGTCTGCCGGGGCAGAACGGACACACCGCGGATTAAGAAAAATTACCTCTTGACCTTATCACAGTGGGAAGGTGTACAATACACTCAGAACCGGTTCTACACCTGACAACGCAATATCAGCACAACACCATTTCACTTTGGGAGGTCCTATGTTTACCATTGGAGAATTTTCAAAATTCTGCTGCATTTCCGCAAGGATGCTGCGCCATTACGACCGCATCGGCCTGCTGCATCCGGCCGCCACGGACGAACAGAACGGGTACCGCTACTATGACAGCAGCCAGATCCCCACATTTCAGCGAATCGAGAAGCTGAAGCGATACGGCTTCTCACTGGCCGAAATCAAACGGCTGCTGACGCTTACGGAGGCAGAGTTAAATATCCAGATTCTGCTTCAGTACGAGCGCGTAAAAGAGCAGGCGGCCAGCCTGACGGAGACGCTCACCTGCATGGAACGGGATATCTCCCATTTTAAGGAGGGCATAACCATGAATCGGAACTATCGCGTCATTGTCATGAACACACCGGAGCAGCGCGTCTTCTCCGTTAAACGCACCATTGCCGTCAAGGCCCAGGACATTCACGGCCTCATCTCTGACCTCATGGCACAGGCAAAGGAACGCGGCCTGCACCGCGCGGGTCCCTGTCAGCTGGTCTACATGGGAAATGAATTCAACGAAGACAGGATGGAGGTGGAAGCACAGCTTCAGGTAGCGGAAGCTCATCCGGACACGAAGCTTCTGCCGGAATCCCTCTGTGTCACCGCGATCCACCAGGGGTCGCTGGAGGAGGTACACATCGGGTATCAGGCGATCTGTCAATACCTGGATGCGCATCCGGAATACCAGCTTACCGGAATCAGCATTGAGCGGTATCTAAAGGATGAGAATACGGTCTCTTCTGCGGAAGAACTGGAGACAGCGATCCTGTTTCCGGTAGAAAAAGCGTAGTCCGTTTCCATCATCAATATCAAAAATGCGGACCGGAAAATATGGCAGGATTTTCCGGCCCGCTTTCTTCTGTCCAGCGGCTCTTATATGTTCGCTTATTTTTTCAAATATTTGATACAGCACAGAATAAAACAGATCAGTGCAGCCAATTTTGTCAACTGCAGCACAGCGGTAAAAATGATTGAGATCAGGGGTAAAAACTGAGCGATTAACATGCCATCTCACCTCTCTTTTCCTAACTTTTATCGGTTGTCAGTTCTCATTTCCATGGCGGCCGGGCCTCATGCCTTAAGCGTCCACTTTCCTGCTGTCAAAATAGACAAACCGGTCGATGGCCTCCAATATGTCCTTAAAATCCTCTCTCGGCGCCAGCTCCATGTACTTTCTCAGAATCTCCGTCTCCCGTTTCTTATACGGGCCATAGAAGATATCATAGAGGTTGTGGCCTCTCATATAGATCTTAAACTCTTCCATATGCGCCTTCAGTTCTTCCACAGATGAGAGCGTCCCTCCCAGCACCTCTGTCAGATGGCGGCCTGACTGCAGGCGGTATAAATACTCCTGCCATTTGGAAAAGAGCGTCTCATAGAATGCCTCCTCGCTCTTCACAATTCCAAGCTCTGCCATAATCTTTGGATTTAAGAAGTAATTTTCAAAGGAATAGTACTTGAGAATCAGCACATTTCTCCTCGTAACCTTCGGCAGCTTATCGACATCCTCCAGGCTCCGCTCGTCGTAGTACCGGCAGAGCTGGCCCGCCAGTTCCTCCGGGTTCTTTCCGTCACCGTCGCGGATCATCAGAAACTGATCCCGCAAATACACCTGATTCATGTATTTTAAGTTGGCGTACGTCTTGATATTGGTACAGCTGTTGGTGGTGATAATCGAAATCCGGGACAGATTGCCGTTAGCATCGTGAATCTCCGAATAATACTTCTCCAGCAGCAGCGGCAGCCGGCTCTTATCCTGTTTTCCCTCCACGATAAAGACGAAGCTCACGTTCAGGAAATCGTTGGCCCCATAACCGAGATCGTCTAAAATGGCGTCGATATCCGTGCGTTTGCGCACCACGGAATAGTCTTCCTCGTCCAGCACCACCTGGCGGATCTGGCGGCTGGTAAAGTTAAACAGCATATTCGGCGAATGGGTCGTGAAGATCACCTGATTCTTCTTCGACAGCTGGTACAGGATCTCACTGGATATCTTCTGCAAATGAGGATGAAGGAAAATCTCGGGATCTTCCACAATGATCACGCTGGGGATCCGTTTCTCATCGTCCGTGTACGTCTGAAGCAGCGACAGCATATAGATGCTCTTCATGCCCCCGCTGAGATTTTCGATGGGGTTCAGCCGCCCGTGTTCTTCGTGGTACGTCTCCGCCGTCACATGAAACATCTCATCCGGATTGCAGTTCAAGGTGAACTTGATTTCCTCGAATCCGCCGTTCTTTCTGTAATTGGCGTTGACCTTTTCCGTAAACTCTTTTAAATTAAGCTGATACATCTTATATTCCAGAAGCTTGGACGTCTCGTAAAGCTTCAATTCTTCCGGTTTTTTCTGATTGATCAGACCGATGCATTTGAAACACTGGTTGCACTCCTTTGCCGCATCGAACATGCAGACGTGGGCGCGCAGTCTGATCAGCTGCTCATCCTCCTGGAACATGAACAGATCATCCTGAAACTGTTTTAGCTGACGCTCGGTATCGATATAATAAATCCTGGGAAATACCTCCTGGATATACCGGTTGTTCTTCTTATATCCATCGAAAAAGCGGGACTCCCCCTTCCAGTTTACCACAAATGTAAATGACAGGGCCTCCTCCTCATACGACGGCAGCTTTGTACAGAAATCCCTGCGCCATGCGTCATACCGCTTGTACTGGCTCACGATTCCCGCCCGGTGGAACATATGAAGATCTTCCTCTGTAAAATTCAGGGTGATGGATATCTCAATATTCTGTTTTCTTTCATTAAAGTCGCTCTCCCGTATCTGGTAAGAACCGGCCACCACACGGATGGCATCCAGCACCGAGGTCTTCCCCGTGTTGTTCTTTCCCACCAGAATCAGGGCATTTTCGATACCATGAATCTCCATCTCACGGATGGATTTAAAATTCCTGATGTGGACTGATGTGATCTGCATATGTGTTCTCCTTTAGGTTTAAGTATAGGAGATGCCAGGGCAAATTTCAAGCTTCCGCTGAAATTTTCGCAACTATTGAGCACTGGCCCTTCCCGCGCTTCATACTATGGATTATATTCTAAATTCAGGAGTGGTTCTTATGTTCGATTCTGCCGTAGTGCTGACCCCTCTGCACTATGTTTATCTAATCGGTGTTCTTGTAATTCTCGCTGTCATGGTCCTGCGAAAAGACACCCCCGCCGTCTGTATCGCCTTTTTATTTCTCCTCGGAGTCATCGGTCTTGGTTCCATAACAGGCGGAATCATGACCGTGTTTAATTCTATTCTGTTCGCTGCGAAAGAATTCATGGAAGTCATAGCCACCATCGCCCTGGTAACGGCTCTGTCCAAATGCTTAAAAGACTTAGGCAGCGACTACCTGATGATGGTCCCCATGTCGAAAATCATGAAGACCCCCTCCGTCACATGGTGGATTCTCGGAATCACCATGCTGATCTTCTCCCTCTTCCTCTGGCCGTCACCTTCCGTGGCCTTAGTCGGCGCGATTATGCTGCCATTTGCAGTCAAGGCCGGTTTAAAACCGCTCGCCGCAGCCATGGCTATGAACCTTTTCGGTCACGGAATCGCTTTAAGCTATGATTTCGTCATCCAGGGTGCGCCTGCCATTTCCGCCGGTGCCGCCGGAATTTCCACTTCCGATATTCTCACCCAGGGCCGTCCCGTTTTCTGGGTCATGGGAATTGTCACCGTAACCGCCGCATATCTTTTAAACCGTAAGAGTATGGCAGCCACCGAGACCGTGTCCGCAGAGGCCCTGCCTGAGGAGCGGAAGAAAGTGACGAAAGCGGCCATCGCCATCGCGGTCCTCACTCCCGCGGCCTTTCTCGCCGATATTCTTCTGATGCTGGCCTTTGACTTAAAGGGCGGAGACGCCACCAGCATGGTTTCCGGCACCGCCGTACTGGTGATGTGTGCCGGCGCAGTCGCCGGATTTGGCAGACAGTCGCTGGAAAAGGTGACCGATTACGTGACAGGCGGCTTTCTCTTCGCCATCAAGATCTTCGCCCCCGTCATTATCATCGGCGCCTTCTTCTTCCTTGGCGGCAGCGGCATTACCACGATCATGGGCGATCAGTACCAGAGCGGCATCATGAATGACTGGGCCGTCTGGCTGGCTCACAATGCGCCCTTAAACAAATATATGGCAGCCTTTATCCAGATGGTCGTAGGCAGTCTGACCGGTCTCGACGGTTCCGGTTTCTCCGGTCTTCCCTTGACAGGCTCCCTGGCACACACCTTCGGCACCGCCGTCGGCGCTTCGGTACCGGTGCTGGCTTCTCTCGGCCAGATCACAGCGATCTTCGTGGGAGGCGGTACCATCGTTCCCTGGGGGCTTATCCCCGTGGCCGCAATCTGCAACGTCAGCCCCTTAGACCTGGCCCGTAAGAATCTTCCGCCGGTCTTAATCGGTTTTCTCTTTGCCTTTTTAACCGGCAGCCTTCTGTTGTAGCAGCAACAGTAACGGAAATACGTATCCTGAATCACGCTTTATCAAATTGCACTTTTGGAATCACGCATCTTAATGAAATGGAGGAATCTGCCATGTGTGGAATTGCAGGCTTTTATAACCCGCATCGCAATTACTTAGAAGAGGAGGCCCGTTACCGGGATATCTTAAAAGACATGGCCGCGGTGCAAAGACACCGCGGCCCCGACGATTCCGGCGTCTGCCTGAGCAAACATACCGGTCTCTCCCACGCCCGTCTGTCCATCATAGACTTAGTCAGCGGACATCAGCCCATGGAAAAGGAGGCCGGAGGCCGCACATATTCCATCGCCTACAACGGGGAGCTTTATAACACGGAGGAGCTGCGGACGGAACTGCGCGCGCAGGGACACTCCTTCGCCACCACCAGTGACACGGAGGTGATTCTCACCGGATGTATCGAATACGGCCCCGACTTTGTCAAGCGGCTGAACGGCATCTTTGCCATCGCCTTTTACGACGCCTTACACGACCGTGTCATCCTGTTCCGCGACCGGGCGGGTGTAAAGCCGCTCTTCTACACGGTCCGCGGCGACGAGATACTGTTCGCATCGGAACTGAAAGGAATCCTGGCTGTCCCCGGCATCCGACCGAAACTGGACCGGAAGGGACTGAATGAGGTCTTCTCCATCGGTCCCGCCAGAACGTATGGCTGTGGTGTATTTGCCGGTATGGAGGAAGTTCTCCCCGGCCATTTTCTCATCTGTTCCCCCGAGGGCGTCTCTTCCCACTGTTACTGGAAATTAGTGAGCCTTCCTCATGAGGACAGCTACGAAAAGACCATTGAGAAGACGGCCTTTCTCGTTCAGGACTCTATCAAACGCCAGATGGTCTCCGATGTTCCCATCTGTACCTTCCTCTCCGGGGGAGTGGATTCCAGCCTGGTTTCCGCCGTCTGCGCCGCGGAGCTTAAAAAGCAGGGAAAAAAACTGACCACGTTTTCCTTTGATTTTGTGAACAATGATAAGTATTTCAAGGCCAATTCCTTCCAGCCCTCTCAGGACCGACCGTTTGTAGACCGTATGGTGGAGTTTCTGGACTCCGACCACCACTATCTGGAGTGCGGCAACACCGATCAGGCCGACCGTCTCTGTGATTCGGTGCTGGCCCACGATCTGCCCGCCATGGGAGACATCGATTCGTCCATGCTACATTTCTGCTCTCTGGTCAAGGAGCATAACAAGGTGGCCCTGACCGGCGAATGCGCCGATGAAATATTCGGCGGCTATCCCTGGTTCCACAAGGAGGAATGCTTCCGGGCCCACACCTTCCCATGGACGATGGACTTAGAGGCAAGAAAAGTCCTTCTGAAAGATGATTTTCTCGATTACCTGCAGATGGACGAATACGTCAAAGAAACGTATGAGCGGTCTGTCGCAGAGACTCCTGCCCTGTCCGAAGACTCGCCCACAGAGGCGCGCCGCCGGGAAATCTCTTACTTAAATCTTCGATGGTTCATGCAGACGCTTTTAAACCGCATGGACCGCGCCAGCATGTATTCCAGCCTGGAAGCCAGGGTGCCGTTTGCCGACCACCGGATCATGGAATACGTCTGGAATGTCCCCTGGGATATGAAGACGAGGGATGGCCTGGTCAAAAACCTTCTGCGTCAGTCCGGGAAAGGCCTTCTGCCCGACGATATCCTGTTCCGCAGGAAATCGCCCTATCCGAAGACTTACGACACGAATTACGAAAAACTCCTCACCAGCCGTGTCCTCGAAATCATGAACGATTCGTCCTCGCCTGTCATGCAGTTTCTGGACAGAAAAAAACTGGAGACGTTTCTTCAAAATCCCTCCGATTACGGAAAACCATGGTACGGCCAGCTGATGGCCGGTCCGCAGATGCTGGCCTATATACTTCAGATCGATTACTGGATGAAGGCCTATAAGATTTCCCTGGTTTAAGACGCTGGCCGCGCACACTTTATATACATTTAATAATTTTGGTGATTATTTTCCGACAAATTGTATTGTAAAATGAAATATTCATGTTATAATATTTTTAGACGTTTTTACACTTAGAAAAGGGGAATAATATGTTTGGTTCATCAAAAGGAGCAACAACAGAAGCATTAGAAAAACTGGTTCAGAAGGGCAAATGGGATAAGATCAAGAAAAGTTATTTAAATTCTGATTCAGAGACAAAGGTACATTTAGCAGAAGCATGTGCTTCAGCCGTGGGCGACGATTCCAGCAATGTATTGATGGCACTCCTCGACTCACCCGAAGATGAAGTAAAAGTGGCTGCACTTAAATCTCTCGCAAAAGTCGGCAACGATCACTGCGTGAGCCGTATTCAGCAGATGATCGCTTCCGTACCGGCTGACAAAACAGCACTTCGCGGAGAAATTCAGAATACGCTTCAGGCACTTCGCGGAAAACAGTAGAGCAGATAGCGGCAAAACTGACAACAGTAAAACAGCGGCACACAATACACGTGGCCGCTGTTTTCTATTAATTTAGAATATATTTTAAAATTCATTACTTCCCGCCATGCTATTTCGGAAATTTTACGCCTGCTCCATCTCCTCCGTCACGCTCTGCATCTCCTTCGTATCACCGATGAGAATCGCTCCGGTCAATCTGCCATTCGCATAATACCGGGTCTTATAGATCTTCTTTTCCGGGTCTTCCTCGTGCTTCACCGTATACTCAATTTCGGAATTCTTTCCCACGTCGCCCACGGCAAAAAGGGAAGTTTCCATACCGTTAAAGGTAAGTGCTGCGGGTACGGTGTGGTAAACAAGGCCGTCGCCGGCCGCATTGGCGCCCGCTGTCCTGCCCATCTCCACCGCCTGCGGCCAGATCGCATAGTTGATTCCCTCATACTCGGCGCAGTCTCCGCATGCGTATACGGACGGAATGGTGGTCTCCATAAATGCATTGACCTTGATGGCTCTTCCGATCTCCGCTCCCGCGTCTTTTGCCACACCGACATTTGCACGGACACCGGCTGATACTACCACCAGCTCAGCCGGAACTACGGTGCCGTCGCCCAGACGCACTCCCGTCACATCCGTCTCTCCCTCGATCGCCTCAATCTTCACATTTAAATAGATGGCGATTCCTACATTCTGAATCAGATCCTTCAGGAATTCACCGGCTCCCGCATCCAGCTGACGGCCCATCAGCTGCGGCGCCAGTTCCAGAACCGTCACCTCCAGGCCCGCCTTTTTCAGTTCCCAGGCTGCTTCCAGTCCCAGAACACCACCGCCGATTACCACGGCGTGCTTCGTCTGAGGAAGAAGGGCGCCTACTTTTTCCGTATCGGTGATTCTCCGGATCGCTATAACCTGCGGCTTATCATGACCTGGAATCGGTGGAATAAAGCATTCCGAACCCAGGGCGTAAACCAGCTTGTCATATTTTAAGCGGATTCCATCCGAAAAGGTCACTTCTCTGGACTCCGGATCGATCCTCTCCGCCGTCTTTCCTGTCAGGGTTAAAATCCGGTTTTCCTCATACCACGGTGCGTCATGAACCAGAAGCTGTTCCCTGTTGTTCTCTCCCAGCATGGATTTCGTCAGCATGGGACGGCTGTAGGGCAGTATCTCCTCGTTCGTCGCCATCACGATGGAGGCTGTGGAATTCCGTTCTCTTATGGCCTCTGCCGCGTTTAACCCCGCCGCGCCGCCGCCCAGAATCAGAAATATCTCTTCCGTGTCTCTGTGGAAGGACTTCTCCTCCTCCGTAAATGGGATGAAGTTCTCCGGTCCCACTCCGCATACGGGACATACGCTT
Source organism: Hungatella sp. (assembly GCF_046966825.1). Taxonomy (NCBI): domain Bacteria; kingdom Bacillati; phylum Bacillota; class Clostridia; order Lachnospirales; family Lachnospiraceae; genus Hungatella; species Hungatella sp. The sequence continues at coordinate 34,693 of NZ_JBKVCZ010000038.1, forward strand.
ACCCCATCTTCAAATACCGCGCCGCATACCAGACATTTTACCAGTTTCTTTTTTGTTTCACCCATGTGAATACCCCTTTCCGACTCTCATAGTATCATTTCCTATATTTGTTAAAATCAGTATTAATTACTATTATTGTAATAATATCACATTTGTCTTCCTTTTACAAGACTAACTTCGTTAAAATTTTGTAAACGTAGACAGAAAACTGTAAGGTCCCCTCCCGTGCTATTTGTGCTAAAATATCAGGGAATGGCAGTTAAATGGACATGCCAGCATGTTTACCTTGCTCGCTGCCTTCGCAAGAATAAAAGAGGGGATCCTATTATGAAGCAGTATACGATTGGAGACGTGTCGAAAAGACTGGGCATCAGCCGCGACTCGCTCCGTTTTTATGAAAAAAAGGGCATCATCACTCCGCAGAAGCTGGAAAACGGCTACCGGTGCTACAGCTATGAGGATATGAGAAAGCTTCTCGACATCATGTTCTACCGGAGGCTGAACTTCAGCATTGAGGATATCAACCGAATCCTTCATCAGAGTTCCTTTGGTTCTTATTATACCATGATTCAGGAAAAAATAGCAGAGGAAGAACGGGAAGTGGAACGGCACCGGCGTTCTTTGATCCATCTAAAGTATCTTACTCAGCTTTATAAAAATATTGACGATTATTTAAATGATTATGACATACGTCCGCTCCGCCGCTATTACAAGGTTGATGAGACTCTCATTGACAAGCTGGCCGTTCATGATTTATGCTATATCTATCAGGAATATCAACTCAGGGAAGGCATGCCGGGTCAGGTGGATGAATACTACTTATTCGCCGCAGATACCGCTGCCATCATCGGACTGGAGGAACAGTTATCCGGCCGCCTCTTTATTCAGCATGAGCGGTGCGTCTATACGGTTATCGCATCCGCCAGCCGCATCCCGGACACCCGCTCCATCATGAAGGCGGTCTGCTGGGCCAGAGATCAGGGATATAAGCTGGAAGGTACGGCCTACGGCGGATTTCTGCTGAGCTGCGCGGTCGATGAGATGCAGACAGCTGTGCCGGAGGAGGCCGATGTCAGCCAGCCAGTTTATTACATCGAACTGTATCTGCCGTTAAAGGAGTAACAGCTGTAAACCGACGTCCTTTCCTCAGATGATTTTCCACTATTGCTGTGTCATTTATGCAATGAAGTACCAGAGTACTCTCGGAAAATCTTTCTATCCAGATTTGTGAGGGTACTCCACAAAAGAGAAGGAGGATTTAATCATGAGTAAGGGAAAGGGAGTCATGCAGGAATTCAAGGCGTTTATTCTGAAAGGGAATATCATCGATATGGCCGTCGGCGTCATCATAGGCGGGGCGTTCAGTAAGATCGTTACCTCTCTGGTAAACGATATTCTGATGCCGCTTTTGGGCGCAGTCACGGGTGGCGCTGATTTTGATACCTTTAAAATTGTTCTCAGCCCGGCTGTAAAAGATGCGGCGGGCGAAATTATTAAGGCCGAAGCTGCTGTCCGCTACGGGCTTTTCTTTCAGAATATTCTGGATTTCCTGATTATCGGCGCCTGTATGTTCTTTATGATCAAGGCGGTAGCCATGATCAGTTCCCGTCTCCGTCACGAGGAAGAAAAAAAGGAAGAAGCTGCACCAGCCGGCCCGACACAGGAAGAACTGCTGGCGGAAATCCGCGATCTGCTGAAAGCACAGCAGAATGCCGAGTAGTATTTCCTGCGGCAGTCGCCAAATGGACGCGCCAGCGTGTCCGTTTGGCTCGTTGCTCGCGGGAATAAAGACTGTCCGATCAGGGAATCGTAAGAAACAGCATCGGAAAGGAGGCTGCCGATTTGAATCAGCATAAAACCATTTACCTGGCAGGCGGTTGTTTCTGGGGCATGGAAGAATACATGTCCAGACTGGACGGCGTCTGCGAAACAGAGGTCGGATACGGAAACAGCCTGGTGGAATATCCCACTTACGAACAGGTCTGCACCGGCACTACCGGCGCCGCGGAGACGGTTAAACTCATTTACCGTCCGGAGGAGACGGAGCTTTCGACTCTGCTGGAGGCTTATTTCGCAGTCATCGACCCTACCATCTTAAACCGGCAGGGAAACGACCGCGGAACCCAGTACCGCACCGGAATCTATTACGAAGATCCGGCGGACAGGGAACCCATCTTAGCCGCCATTTCCAGACAGCAGAGAAAGTATACCGTCCCGGTCGTAACCGAGGTGCTTCCGCTTGACAATTTCTATCCTGCGGAGCAGTATCATCAGGATTATTTAAAGAAGAATCCGGGCGGCTACTGCCATATTGACGTCAGAAAAGCGGATGTATTTAACGAGGAGGAACGGCTTCGCAGGGCTCACGATTCCGTCGAAGGCCCTGGAAAAGAGCGCAGCTATACGGTACCCTCTCCGGAAGAGCTGAAAAGCAGGCTGACGCCGCTTCAGTTTGAGGTTACACAGAATCAGGCGACAGAGCATCCCTATCGGAATGAATATTTCAATCATTTCGAGCGCGGACTGTACGTGGACATCGTTACGGGGGAACCGCTCTTCTCCTCCTCTGATAAGTTTGACTCCGGATGCGGCTGGCCCAGCTTCTCGAGGCCTGTCAAATCCCTTTCGGTAAAGGAACTGAAAGATCAGAGCCATCACATGGAACGGACGGAAGTCCGAAGCCGGGCGGGAGACAGCCACCTTGGCCATGTCTTCGACGACGGCCCCATCGACAGGGGCAGACTGCGGTACTGTATCAACAGCGCGGCTCTTCGCTTCATCCCGTATGAAGAGATGGAAAAAGAGGGCTACCGGGATTATATGGATCTCGTCTGAGACCACCAGAGATACCCCGGGCGGCCAGGTAACCGAACTTAAAACGATTAGAATCATGTATGCATAAAGAAAAGAACCGGGAGCACCAGCCCGGCCTCCATAATTCGGACGGTCGGAAACAGGTGCTCCCGGTTCTTTTTCGTTATAAACCGTTACTTACTTCTATTTTTCTAAACTATGCCTCTTCCCGCAAAACGATTGCTCCGCAGCTCTTCAGGCAAAGTGTGCCGTCATTCTCCAGGGTACTGAGCGTCCCCTCCGGAGCACTGTCATCATTCGTCAGGAGAACCGTATACCTCTTCTCCGGAAGCGTAAGCGTCTTCTCTTCTTTTCCGAAATTGGCAGCGATAAATACGCGATCTCCGCTCTCGCTTTCCCGATAGAAAGCAAAGACCTCCTCATCCGCCTCAAATGCCGGGACGAACCTGCCAAAGATCAGTGTCTCCCGGTACGCTTCCGATTTCCTAAGGGCAATCAGCTTTTTATAGAAATGAAGGACTGAATCCTCGTCATTTAACTGGTCCTCCACGTTGATCTCCGTATAATTGGGATTCACCTTCAGCCAGGGCTTTCCCGTCGTAAATCCGGCTTCCTTCTCATGGCTCCACTGCATCGGTGTCCTCGCGTTATCGCGGCTGTAACGGATACAGGCGTCAAGTGCCTCTTCCTCTGTACACCCAGCCTCCAGAGCCGTCCGGTACTGATCCTTCGTGTTGATATCGTCGTAATCTTCTATGGAATCCATGGGGCAGTTTCTCATTCCGATCTCCTGTCCCTGATAGAGAAATGGAAGGCCGCGAAGAAGGATATTAACAGCCGCCAGCATCTTGATTCCTCTGGGATTTACCGCATACTCCGGCAGATACGTGGACGCACCACGGGGCTCATCGTGATTTTCGATGATATTGGCCAGAAAACCCACGTTCTGAACCTCCAGCTGGGATTCGATTACGGTCTTCTTCCATTCGGAGAATTTGACTGGCTTTGCGTCGTACCAGCCGTGTTCCCCTCCTGTCAGCAGATGAGCAGAGAAATCGAACATCGTCGAAAAGTGACCATTTTCCCCCACAAATTCCTTCAGTTCCTCTTCCCTCATATTAAATACTTCCGCAACCGTAAATGCCTGATACGGATCGAAGGCCTTCTGCCGCAGCTCCTCCAGCAGCTCGCCGACCCCCTCGACCTCTTCCACCATTTTGGTACAGGAAGCCAGCCCGTCGGGACCGTCTGCCGGGAAATCCGGGAAATTCGGATCCTTTTTAATATTGATGATGGCGTCGATCCGGAATCCGGCCACCCCTTTTTCCAGCCACCAGCGGATCATGGCAAACAGTTCTTCCTTCATCTTCGGATTATTCCAGTTTAAATCCGGCTGTTCCTTTGCAAACAGGTGCAGATAGTAGAGGTCGGTACCCGGAACCGGCTCCCAGACGCTTCCTCCGAAATAAGACCGGTAATTGCTGGGTGCACCGCCGTTCCTGCCCTTTTCAAAGTAGAAATAGTCCGCGTACTCGCCGTATGGATCGGCAAGCGCCTTCTGAAACCATTCATGCTGGTCGGAGCAGTGGTTGATCACCAGGTCCATAACGATCTCGATCCCCCTCTTCTTCGCCTCGGCCAGAAGCTCATCGAACTCCTCCATGGTGCCGAACTCCGGGGCAATCTTATAGTAATCGGAAATGTCATACCCCTGGTCCACAAAGGGAGACTGGTAGATCGGCGATATCCATACAATATCAATACCAAGTTCCTTCAAATAATCGAGTTTCTCTATAATTCCTCTCAAATCACCGATTCCATCCCCATTGCCGTCGTTAAAGCTCTTGGGATAAATCTGATAGGCTATTTTCTCATGCCACCATTTTCTTTCCATGGTCTTCCTCCTGTTGTCTCAAATGTATTGTCATTATAATACGGAGCCTCTTACATTTCTTGCAGTATACTTCCCAATTCTAACACAATTCTGCTGTCTTCTCTGCCGCGCCCCTGCAAAACCGTGCTCCGGGCCGGAGAAAGTACAAAAAATACCGCATTTTGCTAAAAAACGTTTGTATATTTATGATTTTTCTTTTATAATAGATAGGCAGTCTTTTTCTAAACAGGGGAAAATGCGAAAGATAATGATAAGGAGAAATGATGACTATGGAAGAACGTTTGATAGGGACAATTTCAAGAGGCGTACGTGCACCGATTATTCGTGAAGGAGATGACCTTGCAAAAATCGTTGTAGATTCCGTTATAGATGCTGCCGCCAGCAGCCGCTACGGCTTTGAGATTCAGGATAAAGATATTGTTGCCGTTACGGAGGCCGTCGTTGCAAGAGCACAGGGCAATTACGCCAGCATCGACAACATCGCAGCGGATGTAAAGGAGAAATTCGGTGATGAGACAGTCGGAGTTATTTCCCGATTTTAAGCCGTAACCGTTTCGCCATCTGCTTAAAGGGAATTGCCCGCGGCGTGAAAAAGGTCGTGCTTATGCTCTCCTATCCTTCCGATGAAGTCGGCAACCACTTAATCGACGAGGATGAGCTGGATGCAAAGGGCGTGAATCCATGGGCTGATGTGCTGAGCGAAGAGAAATACAGAGAGCTGTTCGGCTATAACAAGCACACCTTCACCGGTGTTGACTATATCGAGTACTACAAGGACGTGATCAAAGAGCAGGGCGCAGAGGTCGAGGTCGTTCTGGCCAATGACTGCCGCACCATCTTAAAGTATACGGACAACGTGATCTGCTGTGACATCCACACCAGAGCGAGAAGCAAACGCCGCCTTCTGGCTGCAGGAGCGAAAAAGGTCTGCTGTCTCGATGACATCATGACCGCATCCATCGACGGAAGCGGTTACAATGAGAACTACGGACTCCTCGGTTCCAACAAGGCAACAGAAGAGACTGTCAAGCTGTTCCCGCGCGACTGCCAGCCATTCGTTGACAGAGTTCATCAGATGATGATGGAGCGCACCGGCAAGCACGTGGAAGTGATGATCTACGGCGACGGCGCATTCAAGGATCCGGTCGGAAAGATTTGGGAACTTGCTGATCCGGTCGTTTCACCGGCTTACACGGAAGGTCTGGAAGGACAGCCCAACGAGCTTAAGTTAAAATACCTGGCGGATAACGATTTCGCCGATTTAAGCGGTGAGGAGTTAAAGAAGGCCATCTCTGAGAGAATCCGTACAAAGGATGACAATCTGGTGGGCGACATGGCTTCCCAGGGTACCACCCCAAGACGTTTAACGGATTTAATCGGTTCCTTATGTGACTTAACCTCCGGTTCCGGAGATAAGGGAACACCGATCATCTTCATTCAGGGATATTTTGATAATTACACGAAGTAAGGAAGCTTGTCCGTCCGGCTCCATGCTCTCGGGAATAAAAAGGAACCGGCGTCCGGCCAATGTATATTGGCGGGCGCCGGTTCCTTTTTGCTGCCGGCTTATCTGTTATTTATGATCCCTGCTTATTTACTGCAATGATACATGAAACAGTAAATTCCGGTAAAGTCTGAACGCTCATATATTTTTTACCACCGCTACCGCTATGGCCGATCCAAAGACTAGCACGAACCAGATTGCCGTCAGCCACAATGGCCATTGGATTTCCAGCATTCGGTTGAATGGGATCACGAAGAGGCTGGCGAGACAGATCTGATTTAACCCCACAATCTGTCTTTCATACCGCAGGCGTCTGTTTTCGGCGCGCTTCACCAGCCGTTCTCCCCGCATTCTCTTTTCTGTCTCCTCCTCCCCATGTCCGGCTGCGGAGGCCAGCAAGACAGAGGCCGCCAGAGCCAGCACCGTGACGGCCAGTGTCCAGACGGTCATGACTGTCTCGGAAACCGGTATTCTAAGGACTGAGTTCACCGGGAAAAATACCAGCGACGTGATTCCGCACATGGCAAAGAACCAGACAATCCGTCTCAGCTTTATCACAGGCTCTGTTCTGTCTTTCTTCAGCCGTTCCGCCCCTCTCCGCTCTAAAACCTTCATCTGCAGATCAAATAGCCCCGTATCGAGCGTCTGAAAATCCCAGTCCCTCTTCTTTAATTCCAGGCAGACCAGTTTCATCCGGTTCAATGCGGCCTCCTCCTCTTTCAGCTGATACTCCCGCTCCTTAAGGAGCTGTGCCAGAGACCGCTTCCCCTGCTGAAACTGCCGGATATCGGAAACCGTGACTCCCAGCATCCGGAGATACTTGATTTTCTCCAGCACCTCCCTGTCTTCCTCTGTATATTCCCGGTAATTATTCTCACCGCGTGCCGGTGACAAAAGCCCTTCTTTTTCGTAAAAGCGGATGTTCGCCTTCGTAACTCCCACCTGCCGCTCCATATCCTTAATTTTCATTGTCTTTCGCCTCCTTCTTTCCCTCATTATAAGGGTTCAACAAGGTTTAATGTCAATAGAAAAAATAAAATTATGCAGCTCAGAGGTCCAGACTGAAAAGCGAAAAATTATACCGTTAGAATTTACCACCACTTAATCAAATCCGTCACTTCATTTCTCAAATCCACAAAATCCTTCGCCGCAATATCCCGCGGCCTCGGCAGATCATTTCGAATCTCTTTCTTAATACTGGTAGGCTTATTGGTAAGCACCAGAATCCGCTCCCCTAAATAAACCGCCTCTTCAATATTATGGGTAATAAAGATAACCGTAGTCCCGTTCCTCTTCCAGAGATTTAAGAGTTCGTCCTCCAGCTTGAATCTCAGTTCGATATCCAGCTGTCCGTACGGCTCATCCATCAGCAGCAGCTCCGGCTCCGTGGCAAACGCCCTGGCGATTACCACCCTCTGCAGCATGCTGGCAGAGAGCTGATCCGGATAGTACTTCCGGTATTTTGTAAGGCCTACCACCTCTAAATACTCGTTTACCTTCCGGTCCGTGGTTTCCTGATCCGTGTGCTTAATCTCCAGACCAAACCGCACATTCTCCTCCACCGTCAGCCATGGCATGGTGGAATACTCCTGAAAAATGTAAGCGACGCTGTGTTTATTCAAATCCACAGGCTCATTGTTAATCAGGATCTCTCCGCTTGTTGGCTGGTAAAGCTTCGTCAGGCTGTTTAAAAAGGTCGTCTTGCCGCAGCCGGTAGGACCGACAATGCACAGGAACTCCCCTTTCTTCACATCGAAAGAGATATGATCCAGCACGAGGAGGTCATCGAACTTCTTCGTCAAATTCATTACCTTTACTTTTGTTTCCCTTTTTTCTTCCATGAGCGCCTCCTTTACAGCGATTTATCCATATTTTCCGTAATCTCCTGGCGGAGGCGGAGAAATTCAGGGTCCACGTAGCTTCTCGGATGCGGCATATCGATGATGTATTCCTTCTTTATGGTGGATGGACAGTTTGTCATCAGAATAATCCGGTCTGCCAGAAATAAGGCCTCCTCGATGTTATTTGTGACAAAGATAACCGTGCGTTTTTCCTTCTGCCAGATCCTCTGCAGCTCTTCTTCCATCATATAACGGGTCTGAGCATCGAGATGGCCGAAGGGCTCATCCATGAGCATCAGGTCAGGATTGTTGCTGTAGGCCCTGGCGATTCCGACACGCTGACGCATGCCTCCGGACAGTTGGGAGGGATAGCTCTTTTCAAATCCCTTTAATCCAACCAGGTCGATATAATGATCCGCTTTTCTTTTCCGCTCATCCTTGCTTAAGCCACGCACCCTGGGTCCAAACTCTACATTTCCCATGACGGTAAGCCACGGAAAGAGCGCCGTCTTCTGGTACACAACGCCGCGTTCCGGCGCCGGTTTTTCCACTTTTTTGCCGTGATCGATGACCTCACCGGAGGTAGGGGTGTCGAGGCCTGCCAGAATATTGAGCAGTGTAGTCTTCCCGCACTGTCCCGGTCCGAAAAGCACCAGGAATTCATTTTCACGGACAGAAAAGTCAACATCCTTCAGCACATGGTTCTTTCCGGAGCCGTCGTAGCTGTCAAACTCCCTGGAAACGTGGCCGCACCGAAGCACCTCATTTACAGTCCCTGCTGCTGATTCCATATGCACAACCTCCCTTCCAGTTTTGCCATGGCCGTTGCCAGAACGTATCCAACAATGCCGATAGCCAGCATTCCTACCATGATCTGAACGGTGTTTCCGTTTGTCATTCCCATGACGATGAGCCAGCCAACGCCCTCATCCGAACGCACCATTTCCGCACCGACGACGGCCGACCAGCCGGCCGTGATGGCGATCTGAAGCCCTGCGAAAATATAAGGAATCGACGAGGGCAGAACCACCCGGAAGAACACCTGGTGTTCCGAGGCCCCCAGCATTCTGGCAGCTCCTAAAAGGACAGAGTCCACATTTTTCGTTCCGTCATACGTATTGACCGTAATGAAGCAGAAGCAGCCCAGGAAAATGATGAAAAACTTACTCTGATCGCCCAGTCCGAACCACAGGATAGACATGGGAATCCATGCCAGAGGCGGAATGGGGCGGATAAATTCAAAGATTGGTTTGATGATGGCTTCCACAGTTTTCGAATACCCCATGGACACGCCTAACGCAATGCCGGCAATTGTCGCAAAGAAGAATGCAACACCTACGCGGTAGAGACTTACGCCGATATGCACCAGCATGGTATGCCTTCCGATCGGTACCGTAAAGCTCTCGAAGAATTTCCACAGAATTTCCGATGCAGGAGGGAGAAACATCTTTGCATTGGTAAACCGGGCCACGGCTTCCCATACGATAAGCAGGGAGGCAAATGCCACAACCGTCATGACGGCGGCCATATTTCTCTTAAAAAAACGGCTGGATGCGCTTTCCATTCTATTTTCCTCCCTTGACGAATTTATTCTGCAGCTTTTCCAGGATAAAGGAAAGCAGATAACCGATCACACCGATGGTGATCATTCCCACGATGATGACATCGGGGCGTCCCAGCATCCTTGCCACCTGAATCATGTAGCCTAACCCTCTCGTCGCTGCTAAGAGCTCAGCTGCCACCAGAGCTACCCAGGAAGAACCGAGTGCCAGCCTTAAGCCGGTAAAAATCATGGGAAGAGCCGTCGGTATTGCAACCTTAAACAGCATCTGCCTGTTGGATGCACCGAACGTCCTGGCTACCCATAAATGAACCTGGCTCGTTCTCTTGATTCCGGCATAGGAGTTAATGGTTGCGCTGATAAACGCCGCAAAAAAGATAATTCCTACCTTTGACCAGTAACCGATTCCCAGCCAGAGAATCATCAGCGGAATCCACGCAAGCGCCGGAATCGGCCGGATTACATCGAACAGCGGTTTGGCAAACATCTCGAATTTACGGCTCCAGGCCATGGCAATTCCCAGCGGCACTCCGATCAACACTCCCACCACGTATCCTCCAAGAGCAATCTTCATACTGGCCGCGATATGCTGGAGAAGGGTCGCTCCATCCGGATTGACCCCTCCTGTCAGCTTGTAGACAAACGTGTCCAGTACCTTTGCCGGGCTTGGAAGCATCATGGGAGAAATCAGATGCAGAATATCGGTTGCCATTTCCCAGATAAACAGGACGGTGATAACCGAGCACACCGACAGAATCCGGTACTTATACTTTGCAGCAATTTCTTTCATCTGCGTTCCCTCACTTTCTCTAATTTACCCCTTTGACAAACTCCGGATCGATGTTGCTGTCAAACTTGTCCATCAGCTCCGGTTCCAGCTGTCCTAAGCCTATGTAGAATTCTCCCAGTTCCCTTGCGAAATTGCCTAAAGTACGGTCTTTCCAGTCAGCCGCGGTGATAAACTGCACACGTCCCAAGTCGCTGACACAGCTCTCCCTGCTGGCCTCTGCTCCCGCATCCTTTAAGAAATCCACCATCAAATCAGCCGCCATGTCGGGATCTTCATTTAACACCTTGCAGGCTTCCACAACACAGTCCATATATTTCTGAACCAGCTCCGATTTTCCTTCCACTGCTTTTCGATTGCCTACAACCATGTCCACGTAGCGGGTTCCTAAATCGGCGAGATTTCCTACCTGCACCATGCCGTCATCTACGGCTTCAAAGAACGTCGGTACATTTAAGGCTACCGCGTCACACTGGTTTGCTAAAAGTGCCTGGTAGGCCTGTGCCGTATCCATATTTACGATATTCACATCGGTGATACCCAGTCCCAGTTTTTCCAGCCATTTTAATGTGGTAAAATGCTGAGCCGTGCCGATCGGAAGAAGAATCGTCATTCCCTTCACCGTCTCCGGGCTTCCGAGGACATTGGGATACGATGGATTGTAGCCTTTTTCCTGCGCTGCCGGTGAATCCGGTTTTACGAAGACTCCCAGGCCGTCTGTCGACTCCAGGACTTCCCCGATAATCATCATGTCATAGTTTGCCACACCGGTGACGGCCGCGGCGCCCATGGAGCCCACATCCCACAAGTCGGCGGCCAGCGCCTCATTCATGGGAGCACCTGTTGCAAACATGATGGTATCCATTTTAAATCCGGCCTTCTCATCCAGCTTATTCTTCCTGATATACTCTGTCGGAAGGCTTGTGATAAACGGCATCATTGCCACACGAAGCACCGGCAGATCCCCTGACGCCTCCGCCTTAGCATCCTTTCCTCCAGCAGTGCTGCTCTGGCTGCTGCCCGCGCTTCCACAGGCTGTCAGTGCAAGTGCAAGGCCGAGGGCCATAGTTGAACGTAATACTTTTTTCCATTGTCTCATATCGATTCCTCCTGGTATTTCACGAGCTTCATACTTTGGCTCGTTATAATAGGTCCTTACTGTCAATTGGAAAACACATGAACACTCGACTTGCCGCAACCAACTCATAAGTTATCCGTGTTTTCCTCTTATGAGCCCATTATAGCCCGGCTGCCAGGGGCTGATTTTTCTATTATTTTACTTTTCTTTTGCATTTCAGATCAAACGACCATACGGACCGAAAATCACTTTTTAAATTCTTACTTTTGTTTCTATATTTTGACTTTTTTACACGAGGCACAGAAAAACGGGTAAAGAGAGTGACATTCTTTACCCGTTTTTCCGTGAATGGATATTACTTTTTATTTATTTCACTACCAGATTCACGATCTTATTAGGAACGTAAATCTCTTTTACTATCGTCTTTCCTTCCAGCAGCGGTACGATCTTCTCGTCCTTCACCGCAATGGCAAATGCCTCTTCCTTATCACAGTTTGCAGGCAGTGCCACCACGCTTCTGAGCTTTCCGTTCACCTGCACGCCGACCTCCACGGTTGAATCCATGGTCTTTGCCTCGTCGTATACCGGCCATTTCGCCATGGAGAGGAATCCCGTTCCGCCCAGGCTTTCCCAGATCTCCTCGCACACATGCGGAGCGATCGGGCATAACAGCTTGATATAGATGATGAGCTCGTCCTTCGTGATCTGCCCCTTCGCATAAATGTCGTTCAGCAGGCCCATGAGTGCAGCTATCGCTGTGTTAAACTTCATTTCCTCCAGGTCGTTCGACACCTTCTTGATCGTCTTATGGAACGCGGTCTCCAGTTCCGGTGTCGCGCCCTCTCCGCTGGCCATCTCACACAGTCCGGCAACACGCTCCAGGAAACGCTTACAGCCCTTTACGGAGCTGTCACTCCACGGTGTAGCCGCGCCGTAATCGCCCATGAACAGGACATACGTACGCAGAACGTCCGCACCGAACTCTTCCACAACGTCCAGCGGATCCACGACGTTGCCCTTGGATTTGCTCATCTTGTCCCCATCCGGTCCGAGGATCAGACCCTGAGCGGTACGCTTCGCATAAGGCTCTTCCGTGTTCACCACTCCCATATCGTACAGGAAATGGTGCCAGAAACGGGAATAGATCATATGGCGTGTTACGTGCTCCATGCCTCCGTTGTACCAGTCAACAGGCATCCAGTATTTTAACTTCTCAGGATCAGCCAGCGCTTCCTGATTATGAGGGTCGATATATCTTAAGAAGTACCAGGAAGATCCGGCCCACTGAGGCATGGTATCCGTCTCGCGCTTCGCGGCTCCCTTACACTTCGGGCAGGTGCAGTTTACGAAGGATTCGATTCCGGCAAGCGGCGACTCTCCCTCCTGACCCGGCTCGAAATTATCCACCTTCGGCAGGCGGAGCGGCAGCTCCTCATAAGGAACCGGAACGACGCCGCAGTCAGGGCAGTGAACGATCGGAATCGGCTCTCCCCAGTATCTCTGACGGTTAAATGCCCAGTCCTTCATCTTATACTGAACACCGGCTTCACCGACACCCAGCTTCTCCAGCTCCTTCACCATGCGGGCGATGGAGTCCTTTTTATTCGTCAGGCCATTTAAGAAATCGGAATTGATCATCCTGCCGTCGCCGGCGTACGCGGCCTCGGTAATATCGCCGCCCTCGATTACCTGCACGATGTCGATGCCAAACTTCCTGGCAAATTCATAGTCACGGTCGTCGTGGGCTGGTACCGCCATAATCGCGCCGGTGCCGTATCCCATCATAACATAGTCCGCAATATAGATCGGAATCTTCTTGCCGGTCAGCGGATGAACCGCGCTTAGTCCGTCGATACAGACTCCCGTCTTCTCTTTTACCAGCTGGGTGCGCTCGAACTCCGTCTTCTTCGCACACTCTTCTCTGTACGCCTTAATCGCATCCATATTGGCGATCTCATCCGCGTACTTGTCGATCATCGGATGCTCCGGCGCAATAACCATGAAGGTGACGCCGAACAGCGTGTCCGGACGTGTCGTATAGATGCGGAAGGATTCGTCCTTGTCTGCAAGGCTGAAATCCACGAATGCGCCTTCCGACTTGCCGATCCAGTTCACCTGCTGCTGCTTGATATTCGGCAGGTAATCCACGGTATCCAGGCCATTTAAGAGCTTGTCCGCGTATTCCGTGATTCTTAAGAACCACACCGATTTGGACTTCTGAACGATGTCGCTGTGGCAGATATCGCACTTTCCGCCCTGACTGTCCTCGTTGGATAAAACGACCTTACAGGAAGGACAGTAGTTGACAAGAGCCGTGTCACGGAACACGAGGCCCTTTTCAAACATCTTTAAGAAAATCCACTGGGTCCATTTATAATAATCTTCCTCCGTCGTGTCGACAACTCTCGACCAGTCGAAGGAGAATCCCACTTTTTTCAGCTGATTGGAAAATCTGGCAATGTTGTCATCTGTAATCTTTCTCGGGTGCACGCCTGTCTTGATTGCGTAGTTCTCTGTCGGGAGTCCAAAGGCGTCAAATCCAATGGGAAATAAGACGTTATATCCCTCCATCCTGCGCTTTCTCGAAATGACTTCCAGGCTTGAGTACGCCTTGATGTGGCCGACGTGCATACCGGCTCCGCTCGGGTACGGAAATTCTACCAGACCGTAAAATTTCGGTCTCTCGTCGTTGTCCACAGCCTGAAAGATACCGGCCTCGTCCCATTTTTTCTGCCATTTGGGTTCTATCTTTTTAAAATCGTGCTTCATAATCTGCCTCCATTTTTTTGCTGATACGACCATTATATAGATTCCTTCCATAAAATGCAAGGTTTTACTTTTTTAAGCCGTATCTCATAAACATTTCCTCCGGGCAGCTGTTTTCCTTCATCCGTTCCGCCATGAGCGCTGCCATATACCGCTCTGCCTCTTCATCGTGTATCGGATGCTCCTGGCCGGGATCATTCTCCAGATCAAACAGCATGGTATCGTACTTCGCCTGGCCTGCTTCCTTCTCATATGGAATTCTTAAGACCGGAAGCCCCTTGGTAAAGGACAGGCCTTCTGACAGCGTCATCTTCTCCAGTTCCCCGTTTTCGATAAACGCTCTGCGGCCGCCATGACGGGTCGGCATCAGCGTGTACTGATAAATCCCGGTATCTGTATCCACAGGACTCCTCATATAGACATACCTCCCGTCGGTACAGTTGATCTGCCCTCCGAAAATGCCGTACAGCGCCGCTTTTCTCACCGCTTTCCCGCCGTCTGCAAGCACCGGCTGGAGCGGAACTCCCTCCATGTCCTCCGGCAGCCAGAGCCCGAACTGAGTGAGAATCGTCGCCGGCAGATCGATGGTCTGAACCAGGCTGTCCGCGTGAATTCCCCTGGCCCCCGTCACCGGATCCCAGATAAACAGCGGGATTCTGGCCACTTCATTGTAGAAAGGGCAGTGGCATTTGGCCCACTGACCGTGCTCAGCCAGCAGAAAACCGTGATCTGTGTTTACAATGACCATGGTGTCCTTCCACATGCCGTACTCGTCCAGCAGGTCCAGCACCTCTCCCAGCTTCTCGTCACACATGGTCAGCAGCGCCGCGTATTCCGCCCTCAGGTGAAGAATCTCTTCCGGCGTGTCCCGCTCATCCACCTTCCGGTAATCCGGCCAGTCATAGACGCCGCCGTTATAGGGATCCGGAAACAGCTTCTTAAACTTTTCCTGGGAGAAAAACGGCTCATGAGGATCGAAGGTCTCAATCTGTAAATACCACTGATCCGCCCCGTGATTTGTCCGGATAAAACTGCATCCGGCTTCAAACGTCAGGCTCTGCGGCTGTTTTTCCTCGGTCTCCATATAGGAACGGTTGACAAAATCCTGCGGAACCCAATTGTGTTCCCAGTTATCTGCCACCCCGTCACAGCGGTTTCTGTATCCTTCCGGAATCTGATCCGGGGAAACAACGCCCTTCCAGGCATCCCCCTCCTGCCCCCGAAAGCCTTCCCAAGTCCGGTATCTCGTATGGTAGGTGGCGCCCCCATCCTCAAAATAGTGGTAATGGTCCGTCACCATATGGGAATGAATTCCGCTGTGATTTAAAAGCTCCGGCATGGAATCATCGAATGGTTCCAGCGGCCCCCAGCTCCGGTGCAGAAAATTATACCGCCCCGTGTGAAGCTCCCGCCTGGCCGGCATACAGGGAAGACTCCCCGCGTAGCAGTTGTCAAATGTGACGGAATGCTCCGCCAGCCTGTTGAAGTTGGGCGTAGCCGCCAGGTTCCCTCCATAAGGATTCAGCATATTCCGGTTCAATGAATCAAACATTACCATGATTACCCGCATCTTTTTCTTCTCCTCTCCTGTATTCATAGGGATTGACCCCGTAGCGTTTCTTAAAAGTCGTCGAGAAATAACTGACATTCGGATATCCCACCGATTCCGCGATCTTCTGGACGCGCTCCGGTGTATGGGACAGCAGATAAGCCGCCTTCTGAAGCCTTGTCTCAGAGAGAAATGTGCTGTAGGTACAGCCTGTCTCCTCCTTAAAAA
>NZ_JBKVCZ010000039.1:0-49857 GCF_046966825.1 Hungatella sp.
ATTCAAAATGGTTCCGGGTGCATCGCACCAGGAACCATTTTGTCTACAGTCTGAACACCACATTGATGTGGTGCTTCTTCTTTCTGTCTTAATCCATAATGCCAATCTTATTCCCGTTTTCATACATATCTTCTGCTGCAGTTCCAGAGCCTCCTCCTCCATGGTTTTCTACCCAGCCGAATCCTGGAACATAGATCTGGTTCCCGGAAGTATCTCCTGCCTGCGGCTGTTCCGGATCTGCTACCGGTTCGGACGGTTTTTCTACCGCTTCATGATCCACGGGAACCGGAGGGGTATCCTGCTTTGTACCATCTGGTTTTTGTGTTGGATCTGTCAGGATCTCCTTGCTTGGCGGTTCTGGTTTAGTTGGTTTTGGTTGAATACTCTGCGTTGTCTGATCAGTCTGTGGCGACCGGCTGTCCACCGCCTGAGTGTCTGTTTCCTGATTTTCTCCGATTCCTGGATGAATCACAAGGCTCTCTTCTTCTCTGGATACTACTTTACTTTCCTCTTCCTTCTTTTCAAAATCTCCAGGATCTACAATCAATTCTGTTTCCGTCTCCCCTGTTCCTGGCAGAACATCTTCACCGGACGGTTTCGGACCAAACTGCATTCCAATGGCAGCGATCAGGCCGATTCCTATGAGCACGCCGCCCAAAATTGCCAGATTCTTTTTCATCTTCTCTGTCAGTTTCATGATTCTGCTCCTCCTTTATCCTGTTTTCTGTTTTGTTATGCACAACATACTATACAATCCTCTCAAAGTCCAGGTCATTCCCTAGAACACCTCTGTATATCCAGCCTGTACCTTCAATGTGATCCACATGGATGGAAGAATCCGACCGCCAAACCGAACTGGAACCTCCAGTCTAACAATGGCATCTGCCTCAAACCGCTGCGCATGGGCTGGATCCGATGGAGCCAGAGGTGCATTCCGAAGCGTCACTTGCAGGCTATCTATGGCAAACTCCATTGCAGTTCCAGTATCCGCATACTTTACATGCCTGCCGCCAGACAATTGGGTCCCTATGGTTTCATCCAGATAATCATAAATGTCCCCTTCATTCAGATCTTCTTCCCAGCTTCCCTCTCCAAAGGGAACATAGCTGCCAGAATATCCCTCCCTGACTCCATGATACACACCTGCATAATTATCATTGACTGTGGAAATGACAGCATCCTCCACGGCTTCCCGCACACCTGCCGCAATGACTTGAAGCCGGAAATACTCACTAATCCCACACATCAGAATAATCAGCGAAAGAACAATCCCGATGGTCATGGGAAATGAGGAGGCTCGCCTGTCTCTCAGTATCTCTTTCATCCGTTTCCGCAATCCCTCCACCTCATTTCCAGTAAACTTCTGATTTTCCAGCTGCCTGTGCGCGAAGCGTAACCGGAAAAGAAGCAAACTCGCCAAACAGACCGATATTTGTATCCATCGTCAGGGTAACGGTAACCTCTTCATTTAACTGGATTCTTCCATGACTGGACCATAAAATGTCCGGATGAAGCCCTGTTTTTTCCGACAGCACAGCGGCACGGCGGCTTGTCTCTGCACCTACGCGCCCGCTTACCTCTGCTTCACGCACCAGTTCTGTAGCGAAGGTATCCAGCTGCTGTTTCTGAATAAAAACCGGAAGCACACGCATGGCAAGGGCAAGCACCATGACCGCACACAAAACCAGCACGATCACATCCACATATCCTTCGCCCCGTCTTTCTGACAACGCTCTCCATAAACGATGACTCCTCATCCTCTCCTCCTTCCTGTCTAAAACATTCCTCCAAGGCTCTCCAATGCCACATAGCAGATAATCGCCAAATAAGTCAGCAGAAAACATACCAGCATGACAAAGGAAAAAACACGGATCTTAGGAGGGATTTTCTGTGCCTGTGCTTTTAATCTCTGCAGTTCGATCTGCTTAAAATCATGAGCCAGCATCTGAAAATACACTGTGCTGTCATCCCCTCGAAGGACACCAATCAATCCACGTACCACATCGGACAGCATGGGCGAGTTCAGTCTTGCCTCAAATCGTGTCAGCGCCGCTTCATAATTGGAGGAACGCATATCCGCCAGAAGGATATCTAACTCTCCAGTCAGCGCTGGTCCCGCATTCCCCTTGAATCGCTCCAACATACCGATCACATTACGGCTTGCTTTCAGTTCCTGTTCCATAGTCGCCACCATTCTCGGAAGCTCCCCCTCTATCTCTTCCCGCTTTGCCTTTAAGGTTTCATCCGCTTTCTGATTTTCCTTAAAGTAAAGAAGTAAGGCCAGCACAACCACGACAGGAACCAGTAGCGGAAAAAGGAACATGCAGGGAATCGCCCCCAAAAGTACTGCGCCTGACTTTACCAGAGCATACGCCTGATACACTTCCGGGGTCATATTCATTCCACTGGCTTTTAACACATTCTGCATCCTGCTTCTCTTATATGCATCCATCCGGATGAAACCAGACAGTCGCACTGCTAGGATCATAAAATAAGTTTCCAATGTCTTTGCCGCTTTCCGCTCCTGTTTTACCGTACCCAGCATGGCCTTCGCCGCACCCATGGTAGGTAACTTTAGAACAGACGCAGTTAAAAAGAAAAGTCCCAGAGCTAAAAACAGCCCGAATAAAAATAACAAGCCTTCCATAGCTACCTCCTGTATTCAATGGGACGGGTCAGTTTCACTACAAAGCCAGCGGATATAAAAATAGCCGCCGCAGTGGCAGCCAGAATACACTGTCCCAGTACCGTATGCATCAGTACATCATACCAGTCCTGATTCAGCAGATACATAAGAGGAATATTGCCTACTACAAACACAACCATGATCATAAACTCTTTTCTTGGTTCTGCAATCATGTATTCCAGTTCTGCGTTCACATTCCGCATATCTGACAGCTTTGATACGATGGGCGGCAGTGTAGTCTTTAAACTCCGGTCATGCTGGCAGTCACTGACCGCATCGCACCACTCCCGAAACACCTCATTATCAATCCTTCCCCGCAAAATCCGAAGGGCGGCCTGAACATCCGGATTTACCATTTTAATCTGGATAAGAAAATCCTGAAATACTCTGGACACTGGAGGATTTAAATATGCTATATTCTCCTCCACCGCCGTCACAATATCTTCTGTCCTCAGATATGCTGTGGTAATGACCGAAAGCGCCGTTTCCAGTTCTGCAGACACATCCCTTTTATAATGATTGGCAGTCAGTTTCACATACCAGAATGGTAGAAATAAAAAACCCACTGCCATCACCGGAGCAAGGAAAAAATTTCCCAACAAAATAGCAATGGATCCCCCAGCGCAAAACAGTGCCAGAGCAACTGCGCAGATGATGGAAAACCGGTTCCCCCTGCCCGTCATTTGAAGGATGTTCTGTGCTTCCTCCAGTTCCCTGCGCAAAATCCCTGATTTTTTTCTTCCTGATGATTCCCTGATGTCTTCCCGCAGACTTCGTTTTGGATTCAATAGAAATCCAAACAGGCTGTCCGTAAACTCCACTGGCTTCATTCCCAGCAGTAAAAATACACCCACGATCATTCCCGCACACGCCAATAGCTGAATCGCCGTCATTCATTCTCCTCCCCTCTATCCTTTTTTACATTCAAAAGTCCTGCCAGCGTTTCCTGCGGCATTCCATTCTCCATCAGCCGTCTTGCCAGACTGTCCGAGATTGGGTTGATTTGTCTATGGTGCCCCACAATTACAAACTTTCCATCCTCCACCCTGTTTTCCGTAATCTGATATTGAAACAGCGGACGGTATCGTCTGGTTCCATCTGCCAGAATCTCACACTCCATGATTTCCATTAAACGGCGTTCCTTGTTTTCCAGCTGTTTGCAGAAAGCGATGATCGGATAGGCTTCCGTTACAAATCCCATCAAAGTCTCATCACTCATATCCACAGCACGTTTACACAGGGAAACCATGCGGCGGTAAGTTGCCTCACAACTCATGGAGTGGATGGTTGTCACAACCGCAACACCGGTTCTGGCAGCCTCCTGTGCCGCATTCGCTTCTGGTCCACGCATTTCTCCTACCACAATAATGTCCGGATTAAAGCGTAGCGCCATATCAAGGAGTGCAATCTGATCTACTCTCTGCCTCTCATTCTCGCTGTCACGGGTCAAGGTATGAATCACGGAATTGACTACCCTCCCATCCTTTCTGCGTACCAGCGCCAGCTCCCTTGAACCATTCTCAATACTGTAAATACGCTTACCGTCCGGAATTGTGGTCAGAAGCCAGCCTAACAGGGTGGTTTTTCCGGAGCTTGTGGCTCCCGCCACACACACAGAGATTCCATACCGGATGCACTCCGATAAAAAATCCAGCATCTGACTGGTTGCCGTTCCTCCCTTTATAAAGTCCTGTTTCTTCATGCTCTGGGGATTCACAATTCGGATCGAGGCTGCCACCCCGACATCCTCATCAACAAGAGGTGTCTTCAGTACAGCAATACGGATATTTTTACTTAAATGTCCCAGAACGCTTGGACTCGCATCATCCAGCACCATTCCAGACACATGCAACATACGCCGAATGACATTGATGGCATGTTCGGGGCTTTCAAAATGCTCTTTCAATTTTTCTGTCACTCCACCAGAATACTGGACCTCCACATCATCCCAGGCATTTACATCGATCTCCTCGATTCCTTCCCCGTAGATGTACTTTGTGAGAAAACCGAACTCTGCCATTTCTGAATAAATCGCATCAATCAGCTCATCCGTGGTTTTTCCCGGTACTTGTATACGGTTATCCTGAATATACTTCCCGGCAAATCGGCGGATCTGTGCTTTTATTTCTTCGTTTCCATCTCCGGTTACCAGATTACTGTATTCTTTGGAAAGATACGCCTGTATCTCCTGCAGCACGGACTGAAAGTCACGCCCTTCATCCTCCGATGCAAAAAACAGGTCATGGGTACGGAGAGAACGACCTCCCGTTTTTTGAGTACACAAAGGAGCCTCTATGTCCTCCTCTTCTGACCAGATATCCTCCTTTCCATGCATCTGTCCTTCACAAGCCTGTTCCGACAGGCTATCATTTTGGAAGTTTTCTTCTGTCCCCTCCCCTCCATCCAAGCCATCCAAAGAAGCCTCCGTTTCCATGATCTCCTCCGTAAGATGTCCAGAATCCTGTCGTGTTTCTTCCCGAACAGCTTCGGGAAAACCCGCAGAAAACGCGGCTTTGCTGCGTCTTTCCCCTAACATCCGAACACCTCCTTTGTGATTGCTTCCATGTTTTTTCTAAACCCCTTACTGTCCTTTAGCACCAGTTCTTTCAGAAGGTTTCCTTCCAGAACCTGTGCCTTTACTTCCTCGGAATGAGGGATCTGGAATGCCACATTGCCGAGCACCCGTTCAATGTGTTCGCTGGCCTCATTGGGATATACATTGCTGGCCACTTTATACTGCTTTTCTGCATCCCACTGACTGTCCTTAAGAAGCGGAAGCTGACTGGAAAGATAACTGATGGATTTCAGATCACAGTTTACCAGCCGCAGCACTGCATCCGCCTCCATCAAGGCAATGGCCGAAAGAATGTCATTGGCAATACAGCTTCCACAATCAACGATGATATAGGGAGCGATCTTTCTCAAACACTGCAGTAATTCCTCTGCCTGTGTCCGCTCGTAAGGTGGATATGTGTATTCATTTTCCCCCTTCCTCATTCCAAGGATCGTTAGATGGCGTATTTTTTTATGAGTAATACAGTTATGGCGTACCAACGATTCCGACACATGGGTTGCTGCCAGAACACTCCCCAGAGAATGCTCCTCTTCCAGGTCTCCAGGAGGACAGATACAGGGAAGCATCGGTGTATTCATATCACACAGAAGGAGAGCCACATCCTTCTTCTGCATGGCAAGACGCGCCGCCAGCTTCACTGCTGTCGTGGTTTTACCAGATCCAGGACTTCCCCAGACTGCCAGCATTTGATTCTCATTTTCCGGTTCCCAGTCAGGAGAGCTGTCCCCGGCTCCCCTGCTGAAAATACTGTTTTTCAGAAAATTCAAGGCTTACTCCACCTCGCTTTCCTCTGTTTCGCCCTGTTCGGACTCCTCCTGCTCCTCTGCTTTGGTTTCCTCTGGCTCCTTATCAGAGTGATCCGGCGCCTCGTTTTCTTCCGCTTCTCCTTCCATATCTTCTGGAGGATACAGTTCCGTTAATATCTGGTTTTGCGCTTCCAAAAACTGCCCTGCACTCTTTTCATCCCCACGATACACCAAAGACAAATGCAGTTTTCCATCTGCCTCCAGCTCTGCCAGAATCATTGACTGCTCTGGCGTTACCAGCAAGGTAACGGTTCCAGGCAGCTCACGATCCGCTCCATCTTCCAGTTCTTCTCCCGTATTTGCGTCATATCCGCTGTTTGCAGTCACAGCAATGACCTCCACATACTGAAGCTCCGCAGGAATTACCGTTTTTCCCTGCTTTCTATAATCTGGAGCTATAACTGACACAATATCGCCGCTCTTTAGCTTTCCGGACAATCCATTGGCAAATGCCTTAACCGTAACAGAGATTGCCTGCTTTTCTCCTGTCAGATGATAGAGATAGGCATTTTCTGCCTCCGGCTCTTCTGCAATCTTGGATGTCAGGATGTAATCTCCTGGCGCCAAATCTGCAGATGCAAATGCCCCAACCACAGTATCCGAATGTTTTACTACATCATCTGGCAGGTTATAACTACCAACCTCTATGGTCTTTACCATGTCAGAAGTAATTTCTTCTCCCACTGAAATTGGTTTTACTACACGTACAATTTCCGTCTTTTCACTCATAGCCTTATTAAACAATGGTGTAACTGCAAAGCAGATGATTAAAGACAGCACGATGCAAAGCACACCAAGTACAGTCCTGTTTTTCAAAAATCGCATTTCATCTCCTCCAACTCTTTTCCTTATTTTGGTTCCTTTTTAACCAGTGTTCCACTGACTGCTGTCTACCTATTTTCTGTTGTGGTATATGATGGCCGCAATCATTGTAAGCGGCACTGCAACACAAACCATGATCCATAATTTCTTCTTCATATCATCCATCCTCCTAATCTCATACAATAAACGGCTGCCGCTCCTCCTGCCAGAAACGGTCCCACAGGAAATGCTTCTTTATCTCGTTTTCCCTTGAACCGATTCCACAGGCAGACCATACAACCATACATCACAAATCCTGTCAGTCCTAAACAGGAAGCAGTCAGGCTTGCAGGAAGTCCCAGTACCAAGCCGGTTGCTCCTGCCAGCTTGATATCACCGCCGCCAATTCCACCTTCCCTCTTGCAAAATAATGCAACTATGAGGTATGGCACTGCCCCTAAAGCTCCAAACAGCTGTCTGGGTGCAAAGTTCAGAAAGGAAAGCAGGGCAATCCCTGCCTGGAATCGGTCCGGAATAATCCGGTACCGAAGATCCCAGGCAGAAACCGCAATAAGCAGCGAGAAAAAAAACACTGCCTGTACTGCCTGAAGCAGCGATATCCTGATCTCCATATCAACCGCTATAATCAAACATTTCCTGCACCCTGCGTACCAGTGTAGGAAGTACGGTATCATTAAACAGTGCATAAAGACCTGCCAGAAGCAGTGCTCCCAGCACAACTGCGATCAGGATCTTAATGGCTGTGTCCACATATCCCTCACCAGATGTATCCTGAAGCTTGTTTTTTACGTTCCACATATGCATAACCATTGCATTTCGATAATTTACCAGCTGTCTTTTAATATTCTTCATTTGATCTCCTCCATTGATTTTCTGTTTTTGTTCTCTGTACCCCTTAAATCAGACCATGTTCTGCCCTGGATTTTGAGGGGGTGCTGTCTGTAAGGTAGATGCCTGTGCCATGGACAGTGCCTCTCCATACGCTCCCAATACCGCTTGTTTCAGCTCGTTGCGGAATTCCTCCGTCACAGGAAAACAGATATCCTTGTATCCATCCTGTGTTTTCCGACTGGGCATAGACATAAAAAGCCCATCCTTACCTCCCTCGACGATTTTGATTCCCCGGACGGCAAAACACCCGGCGATTGTGGCGGATGCATAGGCTCTGATCCCGCCCTGTACTCCTGGTGGATACATAGATGTAATCCGAACGTCTAAATCTGGCATACTGATTCTTCCTCCTTTGTTTTTTTCTGCTCATAAACCGTTCCTTTCTGGATCTATTTCAGTCAAACAGGCAGCCAAAACTGCCTGCTAAAACTGCATGGTGTGTATGAATTCCTCCGCCGGTTGCGACTCTGTAAAATCAATTCTCTTAAAGTCATAGCGATCCACATAAAAAAAGGAACTCCCTGTTTCATCATAGAGTTCCAGCACATCACTAATGGATAGCCCATGACCTGTATAACCGGACGGCGGATGATACCGGAATTTATCATAGAGTTCTTCCAGGTCATTGGTGTCAGATGCCCCTTCATAGACTTTGATATAAAAATCCGGCTTGGGGGAGCCATATTGCTGCTCCATCTGGGAAAGTGCAAGGAACTTCATATGCACATCCACATCTCCTCTCAGTTGCCAGATGCGTACATCTTTTAACCCCTTTGCCGATTCCATATCTTCCTGACTATTTGCCAACCGGTCGTAGATCCCGTCCTGCCACTGAATTTTTTGGATATTCCTCTGCTTACGCAGGAAGCTTTCTAATGCTTCATTCTGAAACATGGGATCCACTACTGCACATCCTTCCGTCACACGACCTACCCGGTTCCCATAATACCGGATCACTCCATTTTCAATCTGAATCTGCTTCATTTCCCTTCCCTCATTTCTAAATCATCTCCATCCCCCCGTCCTTCTGTGCCTGTTGAAACTGTTCCAGACTCTGCACATCAGGAAAGATCATCCTTCCCTCTAACATTTCCAGTACGGCAAAATCATCCCTGTCGCAGATCAAAATCCGATACTGGTAGTCCTTCTGCATCATTACATAGCTCCATACTTCCTCTGGATTTGCCAGCCATACCCCTGACGCATAGCGTCCATCCGGCAGAAAACTGTATCCAGAATATTCTGGGGAATGTCCATGTAAATCCAGCGCCCCAAATGGACGGATCTGGGAGAGCTGGAGCCGTTCCTTTTCCCCCAACAGTTCTGGTAGCAGCACACCAACCACATCCCTGTTCCAGCAGTGCCATGCCTCCCCAGTAGATAAAGAAACCAAATGGGCAATGGAATGTCTGGGATTTTCTGTTTTCTGGATATTCGTACAGAAAAAAAGCTGCCCCGTGTAATGCTCTGGTAATACCTTTGAGGGAAGAACCACCACCCGGTTCTGGATAGATATCTCCTTTTCTGTCTGCATACAATCCTTTTCTGTGAATTCCTGCATGATCTTACCCCTCCTTTTTCTGCAGCAGTCTACTCAGTTCTCCGATCAGATCCAGTCGGAGACTATCTGGCATAAACTGAAATGCAGTACGGACATATGCCTCCACTGCCTCCGGAGACTGATCTCCCACCTCGATAACCTCTACCTTCCGGACTGTAATTTTTCCACCCGCCATTCCCAGACAAACAATATCCCCATACTCCAGCTTTGCCGCTTCCCTCATAGATTTTGGAATCAAGACACGTCCCTTTCCATCCACTAAACGATACATCGGTTTACTCATCTGGTCCTTTTCTCCTTTCCCATCAATGCCTCCACTTCATTGGGTTCAATCCCCAGCTCATCGAACACCTTCAGATAGGGTTTGCAAACCGTCTGTACCGGAGCCTCAATACCAATCAGAATCACTCCGGGGACTGTTTCTATCATCAAATCACAATCAAGCGGAATCCCAGCCGTCAGTAACAGTTCACTAGGCACAGAAAGGACACCGTTTTCCTTTTTTTGCACCATTGTTTTTCTCTTGTTTTCTGTTCTCATAGCACCTCTCTTTCCGGACAGATTTCTTCCCGGATTTCGTAATGATCCGTTTCTCCATCTCCCCACATTCCAAATAGATCCAGCTGTCTTGGTTTTAACCGCTCCCTCTCACCAGGATCATAATTGGTAATAATGACCTCTGGAAACTCACAACCTTCCTCATACCTCTGAGCCAGGTTATTGATGCGCGTAACGGCTGTAATAAAATATCCTGCATACAGTTCCCGGATGAAATCGCAGTCATTGTAGCTGACCATCCACTTCCCCCTGCTCCCTGTCAGAGTGTCTCGGAGCCGTTTGTGATCCTCTTTTCGGAATACCACTGCATAATGACCTTCCGTCTCATAATAGGGCGGATCGCAATAAAAAAAGGCACTATCCCGGTCATACTGCCGAATCAGTGCCTCAAAGTCTTTATTTTCTATTACAGTATCTGCCAGCCTGCGAGATGCCTGCCAAATGGTGTCAAAGCAGTTCCGCACATCAAACGGACGGCAACTATAGGATGTACAACCACTTCCATAGCTGTACCGGATCAATTTAAAAAATGCAGCCGCCCGTTTTACATCAGTTACCTCTGCATTTTCCAGCAGGATTTTTTTCACTTCCTCATAATCCGGCGGCAGCAAATACTTCTCTGCAAGTTCCAACTCCTCAATTAAAAATCGGGTATCCGGTTCCTGCTTTTCAATAAATTTACGGATTACTGTAAATTCATCCCTACTGTTTAACGGAAGAAATCCGAGTTCCTTAAGGAATGCCCCCGTGCGGTTCTTAACACAATAAAACAGGTTTGCCAGATTTGAGTTATAGTCATTATAAACCTCCATACACCGGTCATCTGGTGGTTTTCCAAACAGTACCCAACCACCTCCGCCAAACACTTCAATGTAACGATCAAAGTTTGCCGGAAACATTGTGTAAATCAGGCTGCGGAGTGCTTTCTTTCCGCCAACCCATGAAATAAAACTGTTGATTCTGCATCCCTCCTAACATCCACAATACTCATGAAACATATAACTGAGTCCTACGCAAATACCGGTGACATCCCAGGTTCAAAATCCAGCTCCTCTGCCTGTTCTACTGCTTTTTCCAGTCTTTGGGCCTCCCTATCAAATCGGTAAACAAAATTCCCCAGCCTTTCCTGTGGATTCACGGCTTCCGCATTTACTGCCTCTACCATCGCATTCAATTCTCTTACGCTCATATTCTCTGTTTCTTTTAGAATAATCGTTTCATGAATCGATGACGGAATCACGATTAAATCTGATCCCAGCTTTTCTGCAATAAGAGACATTACTTCTTCATCACACATATAAACCGCCCCATTAACCTGATTTGAATTCGTCAGAACATACATCATTGCATTGGGATCCACATCCTCTAAATGTTCCAAACTACCGGCCTTGACATCTCCCGGTTCGTCAAAATACATTTTTGCCAGCATATCCTGTAAATCCAAAAAACAAGGAGGATTGCTCTGCTTCATGTTTTCCCAGGCATCCTGCTTTAATTGCTCCTCGCTGACTCCCAGCCACTTCAGCCTGTCATAATTGATAATGGCACTTCCGTCCTTTTCTCCGTCCACCAACACATGAAATCCATAAACCAGTGCCAGATCCTCACGTATTTCATGAGGACAATCTGCAAGAAAATCAACATTTTCCTGTGCATTTCGGACATAGACGGTCAACCCCTTCTTTATGGTTTCATAATCCCATTCTTTACTGGAAATGCCATCTATGGTTATTGCCGTTTCCTGACACTTCTGATAATCCCGAGCGATGTTCTGCCACACATCTTCAAGCTTCTTTCCGTTCTCAAGCTCCTGATAATAGGATTCCAGATATAAAAGTGGAACGGATGTGTAGCTTGGGCTACCTGACAGATATACTCCCTGTAATTTGATATTGTTATTTTTTAAAACCTCTCTGATTTCCACTTTTCTCTCCTGAAAAGATTCCGGAAAAAATCGTTTTAAATTCTTTTCTGTTAACTGTAAAAACTCCTCATAGGTCATTTTCTATTCTCCTCTACACCTTATTCATACCGTTTTCCATCTTATAAACAGTCAGACGAGTACCTTCCTTCATACTATTCAAAAAATACAGCTCTCCTTCCATGTTACTAAACTATCGAAAGATATAAAATTCTCTATCATAATGCTTCAAAAAAAATCCCTCCTTTCTGAATGTCGGGTTCCTGCTCTTCTCCTTTCAATCCTTCCTCTGTGGTCAGAAAGAATTCATCTCCACTGTTCCAAAAGCTAACATACAGTTCCCCTTCTGGAATTTTGATTCCCCGCTGTTCAAAGCCCTCTCCCCACCCATCACTTTCCTGGCCTTCCCAGTACTCTTTTACTGCTTCAATCTCTCTTTCAGAAAGCTGATTATGACTTTCTACTTCCAGAACTCCCCATAACTCCCCATGCCAGACTTCCACGGTAGGCTTCATACTATAAATCTTTTCTTCTAATTCTGGAATATCCAAGTAGACCGCCAGTCCTCTGTCTCCTTCTTCCAGAAGGTACTCCTTTGCAATCTGTTCCAGAATTTCCGTCTCATAGCTGCACAACTCAGATGGAAATAACTCCTCACTGCATTCCTCCAACTCTCCCCAGTCATCCTTTGCATACATGATAGCTGTCAAAGGGCTAAAAAGCCGAAGCACAGAACGCTCCGTTGTTTTTTCACTGCTACTGTCCAATTCTGCTCCTGTCAATCCTTCTTTCCTCCTCTCGTAAAACTCTGATTCCATGCCTACGAATCACACAGGCCGTCATAATCCATTCAAATATTCTATCACTGACCAGCTCTGGATCTGTAAGTTCTGATAAACGGACATGCCTACTTCCCTGATATAGATCCCTTGCCATATGAAACAAAACATAGCCATCTAAATCGACGCCATGGATATGGATTTTGGAAAAATGAATTTCCTCCTGGTCAATTGCCGCTAAAGCTCTGCTACACAAAAATCGATCTGCGGAAAGAAGATAGACTGCCGAACAGGTCGCTGCTTCTCCAATGGCTCTGCTACACTTCTCTCCCATAGCCAAAAACCGTTCTCTATGACCATTTTCAAAAAATCGCGGGTTTCCTCTCCCTGTCAGACGGCACACGCGGCTTACAAAGGTGCTGACAGCCACTTCCTCTGCCAACACCTCCAGAAGCTCATAAAACGGGACATAATCGGTAACAAGGCGTTCACATGGGCTTCTCTGATTCTCCAAACAATCAGAAAGGTGACTGATAACCATTCCGCTCCTTCTTGGACAAAATCCTGGTATATGCTGCATTTCCTTTTCCAGCCCAGCATAACGTGTATCACTCATAAATCGAATCATTGTATTCTTCCTCCTTTACATTTTCATCCGTTTTTAAGCACAAAAAAGACAATCACACTTTGATAAATAAAGCATGATTGCCTTTTACTTTTAACTTAATAGTTCTTAAAAAATGGAGGCAAAAAACATTAATTTTGCCTCCATTTTATATAATAATTATTTTTTTATTGAAAATCTTAATGCCAACTCTGATATATACTCCAAAGTTTTTAATATATTAGGATATACTGGACAAACACTTAAACTCTCAACTACAATAATTGATCCGAGCAAAAATATAATCCATAGACTTAAATATATTTTTTCGGATTTACGAATTGAGCTTTTCATTTTTTCTAACATTTCATCATTACCAAATATTTCTGATAAATCTTCATCTGTTAATATGTCTTTGTAATTAAGTTTAAGTTGTTCATAACTGTCCCATACTTTTTTGATTTCATAACGTGATTGACAGTAACATATTATTAAATATACAAAAGAACCCAGTAAAACACATTCTACTATAATAGTAATTTCTTTTGTAAAAAGATTATCTAATGGCTGATTTGACACTATATTAGCCAAAATCACAGTAAACAAAAATCCAAATATAGCAATGATATTTGACTTAAATTTATCTAATAATCCAGTCGCATATTCTCCTGTTCTTGAAACGGTATCGCTTATAAATTCCGCAACTTTATTCTTTAGTTCTAAATACG
The DNA here is from genome assembly GCF_046966825.1 of Hungatella sp. Taxonomy (NCBI): domain Bacteria; kingdom Bacillati; phylum Bacillota; class Clostridia; order Lachnospirales; family Lachnospiraceae; genus Hungatella; species Hungatella sp. The sequence continues at coordinate 13,932 of NZ_JBKVCZ010000039.1, forward strand.
CCTTTACATTTTCTTTTAAATAAAGGTTATAATTAGACTGTATTGAAGCCATAACTTTTTCATCGATTTCCGTTATGGAAACGTACTTACAATGCAAACTAATTACGTTTCTAACAATGATTGCTTTATCAATTGGATTCCCATCTGTATAAATCCAATTGTAAATACTGTACAAGATCTTGTTATCTGGTAGCTCACTTATATTACAACAATATTCCATTGTACGTTGACCATTTATTATACCTTTAAGTTGACTATTACTTATTGTGGATGATGTTGCAATAAAACTGATAGATAATAAACTAAGACTTCCCATACTTAAAATGGGCTTTGCACCTTGAAAATTCAATATTTCAGCTAACAAAATAGTGATTTATGCTCCTATAGACTCTGGATGGAGTGCGTTACGCAGATATTTCGGTAGTCTTGCTTCAAAATCAGCAGTAAAAGCTCTCAATTGCTCATCGCTGAGCTTTAAGATTTCCTGAAGACTTGCCATTAAGGCATCCATCAGGATGCCTAGTGATCTGCTGAAAGTAATGTCTGCCATTTCATCAACAAGGAAAAAGAACAATTCGCCAAGCGTTCTCTGATCTACATTTTGGCGCTGTTCCATTGCAAGTAACATATATCTGGTAAACACGATAGCCACGTGAGCTGTCAGTGCATCATAGGATAAGCTGCGGCATTCTCCAATCAGGTTCAGCATAGATTTGCAGGTCTTGAAGAAAACCTCAATCTGCCAGCGCTTTCCATAAATACGGATAATCTCTTCTTCGGAAAGGGTCGTATCCGTACAGATAAAAGCAAGCCAGTCCTTGCGATTTGCTTTATTCCTTACGCAAACGATTTTCGCCGGAATGGGATTCTCTTTTCCTACCATGACGTCAACAGAAAGCAGATACTTTGATCTGCCACGGCGTTTTTTGTTCCTGGAATAGACCTCTTTGATGTTCAACTGTTCACCACAGTACGAATACTTGATGCGGCTGCTTTTCTTAATCATAGCGATCACATCCATATCTTTTGAATGGATGGCTGTGATCTGTGCCGGGTTGGAAAACCAGGAATCAAAAAGGACATAATCCGCCTTTAGTCCTGCACAGAGGGCAGTATCCAACAAAGTCATCATTGCTTCTGGTGCTTTTGTCTGCGCAAGCTTACGCCTTTTTCCTGCAATAGTCCTATTATCAAAGTTCTTTACCGGACCGATAATATTTGTTTCTTTTGCAGATGCTAAGAGGCAGCTGTTTACCGGAATCAATGTGTTTCCATCACTCCAGCTTAAAGTAAGCAGCCGAAACCCTTTTTTGAAATGCATATCGGTGTGGTCAAATACTTTTGATCCCAGTTCTGTTTTCTTACAACTGGTTCGGCTAAAAAGGCTATCATCAATGATGAACACATTTTTCCTGTTATCATCCGTTAGATCTTTGAGATCCTTATTAACGATATCCGCAGCAAGAAGAGAAGTAAAACGGAGCCAGTTTGTTTTTACCGAATTAAGGAACCGGTAAAAAGTGTTCTTTGAAAAACCTTCCTTAAAGGAACCTATCCGTTGCTGCATATACATACTTCTTCCGACAAAGACGTTGCAGAGTTTGTAACGAAGGAGAGAAACAGGTGAAACGCCTTTTTCTTTCATCCCATTACATCTGGCAAGAAGCTTGCTGACATGATGCCTGGAAAAAAATCTTTGAACGCAATCAATTAACTCGTTCTCATCGCAATGGTTTTGTGGTATACTGGACATGGCATAAATCTCCTTTGTAAAGATGGTTTCTAGTCAATTCCATTATACCAAACGGAACAGGTTTATGCCTTTTTATTGGCTGAAATATTGAATTTTCAAGGTTCAACACACCGTATTGGTGTGGGAAGTTTTAGTTACTTTAATATAATTCCCGCAGAGAAATCAACCTTTTGGCAAAACAAGCATTTTTTTAGCAGAAAAATGCAAACCATTATTTTTTTTGCCAAAATATCTCTAGTTTTGCCAGTTAATTGAAATGTCTCTGCTGATTTGGTAAACTACTTCCAGAAGCATTTATTTCAAATCCACACCACAAAAAAAGGAGCATTTATTTTATGATTACGGACATGAACCAGCTGGAACAGCGCGAATATCAGGATTATATAAATACTGTTTCTAATTCCGGCACAAACTCCCCTGAGGGACGTGACAAAGCATTCCTGATGTTTTCCAAACTAATGAATATGCCTTCCATATATGAAAACTACAGAAGTCAGCCAAACGCGCCTCTCCCGAACGAGGAAGCGGCTCTCGTCCAGGATTTTCTGAATTCCCTTTACGTCAACGGAAAAAAGCTGTTCTCTCCTCCGGTTGACCAAACCAACTATCGCGAGCGCCTTACCGATGCCATGGCCAGGATTTCTGTGGATATGGTAGATTTCCATTCGACCAAGGTACCGTATATCCAGCATACGGACGGTCACTGCAGCGCCATTTTCCCGGTATCCACCCCCCAATCCACCACAATTCCCCAAAAACCTGCCTGGTACAAACAGCTATTTAAACGCTTTAATTCCTCCTGGAACCAGGAGGTGAATGAATACAACGAAGCGGTCAGGAATACCGCCCAGGCAGAGAAGCTGCATCAGGAAACATCCGAATTTGCGGATAAGCTGATCGAGCGGGCCCGCAAGAGGGAACTACAGACTGCGGCCCTGGAGGCACGGCACGGCAAAGATATTTTTGACCAGCACATAAAGGATGTATTTAACAAGACACCAAATGAGGTACATACTTTGTACATAAAACCAGCTGACCATATCCTCAAAAATATTGGCCGTGAAAATGTTCCGGCCGGATTCGCGATTGGGATGATGATGGCAGAAGAGAATATGACTTTTGATCAGGCCATAAGCCCGGAGATGGCCGGAAAAAGGAGAGAATATGGGCAGCGGTTTGACCGTTTTTTCAAGAGAATGGGGGAAATCCACCGTTTGCCTGACGACACGCCGGAGCTGACAGCAGAAAAAGTCCGTCAGTTTAAAACAGATATCGCACCGGTTTTTGCTGATGTAATCGCTTCCTATGCTTCTGAGTCGATTTATCCCGTAGACGGAAATAATCCTGATTCCATCCTAAAGGCCGGGCAGCGGAATACTCTGCTCACTTCTTATTGTCAGGGGCTCGTTCAGATGTTCCGCAATACAATGAGCATGAAGGATCCTCTGCGGGTACAATACGCAGCAGCGACCGGGGAGGTTATCCGTGAACGGGCTGCCGGACTGGATGGAAATCAGCATCTGACCTCACACGAAAAAGCATTGAGTGAACTCGCCAAAGCGTCTTTGCCTGACAGTGCCGGAGCCGACAGTTGCCTGGAAACCATCAGAGCTTATTGTCCGTCTGTTCTTGAGATATATTCTGAGCCTCAGAAAATGGAAAACCTGAAAAAAACGATGAACGTATACGCTTACGCAGCCACAGCCCTTGATGTATGCACACGGAGCAATACATTAACGAATACAAATTTCCAGCACACTCTTTTCAACTCTGCTATTGAAGGAAATCTCATGAAAAATGAGGATGAAATTATGTTTGGAAATGCAACATTAATGTTATCTCTAACGGAGTATCAGGGACTAAAGAACATGCCGGAACCAATCAAGACTCAGTTCAGCCAACCCTTCTGTGTGAATGCATATGTCAAAACGCAAGCCTATAATTTATACCAAGCCCGTTTTAGCAGTGTGAGCATGGATAATATGACTTCCGAAACCCTGAGCCGGCATATTGACTGCGTGGAAAAAGGAATCCCCTCTCCCGGGCAGGAAGATGCTTTTAAAAATTCCGATAAGCAGGAAGAACTGCGGAAGCTAAACGAATTTAACCTCCGGCAGTCCCGACAGCCCGTTTCTTTCAACGAGCTGAACGCACGGCAGGCTTCTCAGCAGGGGCGCAGTACGTCCCCGTCCCATGTCCATACACGGCAGCAGCAGAAAGGCCATTCCTCCGTTCCTGACCAGCTTCACCGCAACGTACCTTCCAGGTAAAAAATATGCCCGCCTTCTCCAGGCGGGCAAAATTTTTACAGATAATACTCCATCGGATACGTCAGATAACTATGAGGCTCCAGCTGGTTGCAGGTCACATAGCCGGTCCGCACACCTTGCCGATGGTCTCCTGTTCAATGGTAATTCCCTGAAGGGTTTCAATGGTTACCACAGCCGAATATACCGGTGCGCTGCACAAGAATATCCAATGCCGCCTCATCAATAAAGGCACCTGTGCCCCCTGCACATGTGCCGTTCATACGCATGTCTGAAACGCTTAATGAATTGCTCTCCTTTTCCCAGCGGAAAAAGATTATCTTGGCGTCCTGGCCGCCCAGCTCGATGGCGGTCCTAACCTGGGGGTACTGTTCCCGCAGTACCAGTGAATTGGCAACTACTTCCTGAACAAACGGCAGATGCAGGGCTTCCGCTATGGTTTTTGCGCCGGATCCGGTCATGGAGAAGCGCATGGGCTGGCCCGGGAATTCCTCCGCCAGGCCGCGCAGCCCGCAGATCACGCTCTGAACCTGGTCGGCATTGTGGCGCTTATAGTTAGAATATAGGATCCATCTGGTATCTTCGTCCACGACGGCAAACTTTGTGGTGGTGGAGCCTACGTCAATGCCCACCAGAAGCCGCCGGGACTTCCGTTTGTCTTCTGTCATTTTCTTTGTCCTCTGTCTCTTATAAATACGTGATGGGCAGATGGCCTTCGCATCTGCCAAAGGCCATCTACCCATTAGTACACTCTAACACAAAGTACGCGGAATGTAAATTCCAAATTCATTATATATAATAAAATTTTCTTATTAGTCGCGGCAATTCTGCATGCCGCTTCTCACCATGCACCGCTGGAAAACACAACAAGTTTATTGGCTTCTTCCATAGCATTCCCAATATATTATCGGTTCTTTTCTGTGCGCCTTTCTCTCATTTTCTGTCTCGTATCCCAAAGCAATTAGATTAAATACTGTTTTTTCTGCTGGTACCTTTAAAATATTCTTTACTGCCATTTCCAGAGTTACATTGGGGTACACCCCCATCCATAAACTTCCAATCCCCATTGCAGCCGCAGTTAATAATATATTTTCTGTAGCAGCCGCACAGTCTTGAGCAAAGAATTCCTTATGCGTCGATGGATACTCCTGCAAATCCACAAACATGCAGAGGCCCACTGCTGATTGGCTTAATGGATGCCAGCTGCCTTTTAAAGCCGAGAGAGCACGTTTGTTTTCCTGGTTTTTAATTACAATATATTGCCATGGCTGCCCATTTCTTACAGACGGCGCCTGCTGCCCTGCTTCTAACAGTGTTTTAATTTGTACATCAGAAATTGTCCTGTCACTAAATTTCCGAACACTCTTTCGTTTTCTAATTATCTCTAAAATTTCTCTTTCCATTGCTATACCTGATCTAACTTTTTATATAACTCTATCATGGACTGATACGCCATTTTCATTCGCTGCATATTTCTCTGATAAATCTCTGCATTCTCTCTTTGAGGCATAAATGTTTTTTCCGCCGCCACTTTGCCCTTTATCGATTCAAAATCAGGATAGATGCCTACACCTACGCAAGCAATCATTGCCGCTCCCCACGCGCCGATATGCTGCATATTTGCAGGCCGTGTCAAGGATATCCCAAACATATCTGTCAAAATCTGAAGCCATAAATCATTCTTTGCCCCGCCCCCAATTATGGTACTTTCTTTGGGTGAAATTCCCTTTTTCTTTAGCCCATCTACTCCTATTAATAAATCATATCCGACTCCTTCCATAGCTGCTCGTATAAGGTGTCCCGTATGAATATCCGGCCGCAGGCCAATATAGCAGCTCTTTAAGCTGGCATCCTGAAAAAATGTGTTTCCCCGCAGCATAGACGGCAAAAAAAGGACTCCGTCGCAGCCTGCAGGTATTCTTTCCGCCATTTCAGTGGCCTGATGATATTTCTCTTGTCCTAAGCCTCCGCACATATTGTCAAGAACCCAGTCCAAAGACATGCACGCCGCATGCGAGTGAGCGCTGTTGTGATACTCCCCCCGTCCTACATATACAACATTCAATTTCATATCTGAGTCACGCAGAGGTTCCAAAGAATCTACGCCCAGCCATCCCGCTGTTCCCAGATAACAGACATATTTTCCTTTCTCCCGAACGCCCGCTCCTGTGGCACAAGCAAAGTTATCCCATGTTCCCAGCACAACGGGTGTCCCCTGACAAAGCCCTGTCAATTCTGATGCTTCCGCAGAAATAGTCCCTACAATTTCCGTGCAGTCGAGCGGCTCCGGGAGAATGCAGCTCTTAATCCCAACAGCATCCAGTATTTCATCGCTGTATTTTCTTTTTGTAATATCAAACATACAAGATCCGCTGGCATCTCCAAAGTCAGTAAATCCAAATTTGCCTGTTAAACGTAAAATTAAATACTCTTTTACACCTATGATTTTGTAGGTATATTTTAAAATATCCCCCTCGTTCTTTTTCATATAAAGCAGCTTAGCGGAGGGGCACATACTTCTTTCAAAGGCATTTCCGGTAATTTCATAATATCGTTCTTCCGGTATGTGCTCCATCAAGAATTTCGCTTCATTTCTGCTTCTGCTATCCATCCAAATTACCGCACTGTCTTTTAGTGCATTTCCCTTTTTATCCACAGGAAGCAAGGCATTTCCCTGAGCTCCAAAAGAAATGGCTACTATATCCTTCGGACAAATCTGTGCCTTTTCTATCACTGTTTTTGTCGCAATACATACGGCCTTCCACCAGTCCTCGGGTTTTTGAACCGCGCCGCCATCAGCAGAAAAAAATGTCTCATACGTACAATAGGCCTCTGCTAATACTTTTCCGTGCTTATCAAAAATGCACGCTTTATCACCGCTGCTTCCCAAATCATGCCCTAAAATTAACTCCATTTATTTTTCTCCTATCTTCACAAATACTTTAAAGGGATGTCGGGATCTATTCGTATCCCTCCATCCCTTTCGCATAGCTATATTAAGATCATTACTTTAAATACTCGTCTACGTTTTCCTGTGTAACCGTAAAGGTCTTGGCATCTATTAATTTTGATTCCGGTTCCTCTCCTGCTACAACATAATTATATAAGACGGTAAAAGCATCTACTACTTGTCCCTGCGGACCCTGAGACATAACTTCGTACATTTCACCGCTCTTTACATATTGGAGGTTTTCTGGAATCTCATCATTAGCAAATACAAAAACTTCTCCTGTTTTTCCTAATTCCTGCACCGCTCTGGCCGCTCCATTGGGTCCTCCTCCCGAAACAATAATGGCCATCAAATCGGGATTCGCATTCATCATGTCCTTCGCTGCCGTATATACTTTCTCAGCCTGATCAAGCGCCTCAAAAGGTCCTATCATCTCGCATCCCGGCAATTTCTCATTCAAATACTCTTCAAAGTGTTTTCTCTGCAGATCCTCTTTTGAACCAAGGTATGACTGAATATATCCATACTTAATCGGTTCACCGCCATTGTTCTTTTCAATACACTCAATCAGCGCATCCGCGTGTGTCTCAGCGCATTTCTGGCTGTTTATCATAATGCATGTGAGTTTATTCATGGGAATATCCGTTCCCTCTGCCTCGCCCACAATATTAACTACCGGAATTCCGGCCTCTGCCGCGCGGTTAATCCCCACCTCAGTTCCAGCTACCAGGGGAACGCCTACGATTCCATCATACCCCTTTAAAATACAGGCGTCAATTGTATCATTGTAGGCTTTCGCAGTAATTTCATTTCCGATATTCACATCTTCTATCTCGACATTTAAACCAGCGAAAAGCTCTGTGGCGTCCTCCAGTCCCTCATGAACCAGATTCCAAAACGGATTGTTATTATAGCCGAGAAAAGCAAATTTTAAAGGTTCCTCAGGCAGCTGCTCTACCGGGGTAAACTGCGCGTAGTCCGGCCATTGCGCAGTTTTAGCCGCAACATCATTTTCTGCTTCAGCGGCAGTTTCTTCCCCTGACTGCTCTACCGCCTGTTCCGTCTGTTCTGTGCTGGCTACGGTTGTCTCTGCCGCCTGCCCTCCTCCACATGCTGTCGTCAAAAAAGCCGCAGCAATCACTGACGCAACGATGGTCATCAACTTCTTTTGCTTCATAATGTTTCCCTCCTACTTAGTTTTTAAATTAGATGCATATTGCATAATAAGCTCCTGATCAAATTCTGAACGATTTATTTCCCCTGTAATTTTCCCCTCATGCATGACAATAATTCGATCACACAATAACATCAACTCTGACATCTCTGAAGAAATTAAAACAATGGAAATATTGTCCTCTGCCAGTTTTTTAATGATTCGGTATATTTCTGCCTTTGCACCCACATCAATACCGTGGGTAGGCTCGTCCAGCACAAGAATCTGCGGCATTTTTTTCATCGATAAGAATCTGGCCAGTAAAACCTTCTGTTGATTTCCGCCACTGAGATTTTTTATTCTTGTTTTTAAATCTGCCGCTTTAATATTAAGCTTTTGTTTCATTTCCCCGGCGACGGCATTTTCTTTCTTTTTATTTAGCAGCATCCCCCGTTTTAAATTTTTCAAATTGACAATGTTCATATTATCCCGGATGGTATGTTCTGCAAAAATTCCCTTTTCTCTTCGATCCTCACTGAGCATACCTATTCCCTGCGCAATCCCCTGGGCCGGATTTCGAATTTGTATATTCTTTCCCTGATATACAATCCTTTGCACCTTCGATTTCCTATATCCAATGAGGGCCTCAAAGAGCTCGCTTCTGCCAGCCCCCACCAGGCCGGCGAATCCTAAAATTTCCCCCTTTTTCAGGCGAAAGGATACATTTGTTTTCCACTCCGGAATTTCAATTCCCTCTACATTCAAAATATCTTCCCAATTATTATTTGCACTCCTTGATGCATTTCTTTGCAGCTCCTCCATCTCACTTCCCAATTGGCGTCCAACCATCAAGGAGACGAGTCGATCCGTATTCAAATCCTTATTCGCATATGTTCCCACCAGCGTTCCATCCCGAAGAACGGAAATAACATCGGCTATCTCAAAGATCTCTTCCAATTTATGAGAAATATAGATAATTCCAATTTCTTGTTCCTTGAGCTTTCTGATGATATTCATTAAGATTTTTACTTCTTTTATGGAGATAGAAGCTGTAGGCTCATCCATTATCACAAGGGCAGGATTTAATGCAATTGCTTTTGCTATTTCTACCAGCTGTCTTTCAGATGTACTCAAAAACTCGACCCTTCTTCGCGGATCAATATGCCCGATTTCGAGAAGCTCCAATACTTCCTTTGTCTTTTGGTATATTTTCTTATTATCTAAAAAGCCGAATCGATTCTTACAGAGCCCGCTGAGGAGCACATTTTCCATCACACTCAGGCTATCAAGAAGAGAACCTTCCTGATGTATCATAAAAATCCCCTGTGCCTGGGCCACCTTAGGATCATTGACTGTCACCGGACTTCCTTTCAAGTAAATAACCCCTTGACTCGGAAGAATATTACCAAATATCACATTCATCATCGTACTTTTCCCAGCCCCGTTTTCACCAACCAGAGCATGTACCTCTCCCCTTTTGAACGAGATATTAATATCCGTCAAAGCCTGCACCCCAGAAAAAGACTTTGATATGTGATCTAATCTTAAAATCTCTTCCCCCATATACTACTCCTGTTATTTGGCACGCAGGCGGTCTAAGCCGACAGCCAGAATGATAATCAAACCAATAGCAACTCTCTGCCAATATGCGGAAATATTCAGCAATACGAATGCGTTTTTCATCGTTCCTATAATGATGGCGCCTAATAAAACACCAATTATACTTCCCGAACCTCCCGACATAGATACCCCGCCAATGGTACTGGCAGCGATTGTGTCAAGTCCCAATGTCTGTCCGGACACCGCATCAGCCGTCCATAGATTTCCTGCATTAATAATTCCTGCAAAAGAGGCTAATGCTCCCATGGCGATATAGGCACCTATCTGAATTCTATCTACCCGAATTCCAGACATCCTTGCAGAGTTCGCATTGCACCCCACTGCAAAAAAATATCTACCCGTAACAGTTTTTTTAGTAAATATCTGAAAAACGATAATTAGAACCAGCATAATAAAAATGGAGATAGGCACTATCCCAATTTTCCCGCTTCCCAGTACTGCGGCCGCGTTCATGTAGCTTATAGGCATTCCGTCCGTTATCAGGTAGCAACATCCTCTTAAAATGTAATCCATGCCCAAAGTAACAATAAAAGCCACTATTTGTAGTTTTACTGTCATAAATCCGATGATATATCCAATGCCGCAGCCAATTATTACAGCAATCAGGGCCGCCGCCCACGGATTTAATCCCAGCTGTGTCAAAAAAGCTGCTGTGACACCTCCCAATGCCATAGTCGATCCAGCTGAAAGATCAATATTTCCCGTAATTATAATTAACGCCTGTCCTATTGCCACAATCGCTGTAACAGAAACTTGTTGAAGTATATTTACAAAATTTCCCACAGTGAAAAACACATCGGAGAGGAGCGATAGTATAATGCCCATAATTACCAACGCGGCTACTACACTGGTTTCTGGCGTTTCCTTAACAGTCTTTAAAATCTGCTTTTTATCCATACTACTTCCTCCAAATGCCGCCTCTATATTCTAAGTAATCTGCCCGTTTTTCATCAAAATCAAACTGAATATCGTCTCCTATGCCTGACATACGTCTCCATGAGCTCAGATGGAAATAGGAAGCCCCTGCGTTAACCATTTTTTCCGCTATGTCGCGTGATCTGCACCTGCCTGCCACCTCTATTTCTAACTCTGGATAATGGGTATGAATGTACTGAACATGTTCCACCTTCATCTCTCCAAACCGGCCGCCAGGGTTTGTCTTAATAACCTTTACTCCAGCTTTCAGAAATGTTTCCATGATCCGGTCTATATTCTCCAAGGAGTTTCGGATCAGCCATGCGATAGCAGCAATCCGCAGTCTGCCTTCCGAATAATCTATCACTGCTTTTAGATCATTGTACATTGTGTCAATATCGTTTGCCCAAAACGCATGAATATTGATTCCCAGATCCACCTCATCAATTCCATGAGCAATTGCATATTCTGCCAGTTTCAATTTTACAGGCGTGGTGTAGCCTCCGTAAGGATAACCAAGCACCATTCCTGTCCGGGTATAGCCATTTCCATATGCCTGTTCGATCTCTTTCAATAAGGGAACCTGATCCGCCTCCACAACAATGGACCGCACGCCATACTTATATCCGTCAATCAGCTCCTTGCGGACCTGTTCTTCTTTATAAAAAGATCCAAAAGGTGACAATACACATCTGGAAATCATCTCTCTGTCATACATAACATTTCCTCCTCAAAGCCATCCAGAATATTTTCAGCTTTTGCGCTTCCTATCATATCCGCACCTGCATCAAAGACTTCCTTTGCGAATTTATAATCATCAATAAACCCCTGAGCCAAAATTTTCATACTGTTTCCTACGGTCTTTTTAATTAATCGGATGTCATCTAAAGATGCTTTTACAGGCACTTCTGTCTTTGTATTTTTATCCAGTTTGTAATACAGCCCTGTAGAGGTGATAAGTGTATCAATGTTCTTTTGCTTTGCATGGAGGCAAAGCTGCTCTATCTCCTCATCTGTTAAATATTCCGTCTCCAAAAAAATTCTGAGTTCTTTCTCCCCTGCCGCATTTCTTAAAATATCCAGCTCTTTGTCTACCTTTTCCCACTTCTGATCTTTTACATTCCTGATAGTAATGCATACATTGAAAATATCTGCTCCATGAATTTTCGCATCCTCTATCTCAAATGCCTTTAATTCCGGCGGGAATCCCCCATGGCAATAGTCGATTAACACTGCAATCTTAACTTCAGTATCTTTCAATATTTTTCTGCACTCGTCAACCATAACCGGAAAAACCTGTACAGATGAAAAACCATGATAAAGCGCTTCATAGCAGGCGCTCTTTACATCTGTGTCTCGTACATCCATATCAAATACTCTATTTTCGATCTTACCGGCAAACTCCCTTCTATTCATTATTTTTCTACCTCCTCCGACCTCCGTTTTGCTTCATCAATAATTATACGGGCAGAGCGGACGCCAATTCCAAATCTATCACATCCTGCCTTTGCCATCTCCAGCATTGTGTCTAAATCGCGGATTCCTCCAGCCGCTTTTATACACGCAGCATCGCCAATGGTCTCTTTGATCAAGCGGATTGTCTCTACGGTTGTGGGCTTTGGGCCCCATCCGGTTCCCGTCTTTACAAACGCTGCCCCCGCTCTTACAGCAATCTCACTTGCACGTCGGATTTCATCATCGGTCAAATAACAAATCTCAATGATAGCTTTTACAGGAATCTCGCCAGCCGCTTCTACAATTGCCCGGATATCATCCTCTACCACTCTGTATTCTCCCGATTTGAGCGCGCTTACGTTGATAACCATGTCCAATTCTCTGCAGCCGATGGAAAGCATTTCCTTCGCCGTAGCAAGTTTCATAAACTGTGTATCGGCTCCCGACGGAAATCCTACCACACCTGTTACCACTACATCTTCCATATCTTCCAGCTTTTGAATCGTGTATTTCGTGGCCCATGGCATGGGGCTGGCACAAATACAATGATTTTTTCTGACAATATCAATCATCTGATTGATTTCATCAAAATTCACATCGGTTCTCACAGCGCTGACATCCATTACCCGTCCGATTTTCTTTAGATCGATTTGCATCTCTTTCCCTCCGTTTGATAATTATGTTTATTGATTTATTTGAAATAGGTAATTATCTTTTATGTTTTTAAACTAGCATATAACACAAAAAAAGTCAATATATTTTTGAATTTATTAGGATTTTTATTAATATTCTTGATTTTTTTCATTTATTATGTCATTATGTATTATGAAAAAAAGAATGTTTTTCATCATTTGAGTAAGGAGACCATTTAAGAATCAATATGAAAAAGAAACCAGCCTATCAAATTGTATACCAGGAATTAAAGTCGCGGATAAAAGAAGATATTTACCCTATCGGAACCCTTCTTCCCACAGAAACAGAATTATGTCAAATATTTAATGTAAGCCGGACAACGATTCGAAAAGCAGTAAATATGCTTGTAAACGAACATTACTTAGAGGTAAAGCAAGGGCATGGAACAACAATTTTAAACCCATCCACTTCACAAAAGCTTAATTGCATTACCTCCATCAGTGAAACTTTGGCCACAAAAGGATACCACGTTACAACGAAGGGAGTTTCATTGGAGCAAATAGCCGCTCCTGCTAAAATTGCAAAAATATTCCATATAAAAAATGATTCTCCCGTGTACCTTCTTCAACGTGTACAGTATATTGATGACTCACCAATTGCCCTGATTTCCAATTATCTGAAATTCAGTGAGTTTCCTGACTTGGAATCTCATGTGCCTTTTCCCAAAGGCCTTTACCATCTGCTGGAGACGGTTTACCATATTTCTTTTAAGGAGGCCGATGAACGAATAACCGCTGTGAGCGCTAATTTTACAGAATCTCAAATTTTGCGCGTCCCTTTAAACTCACCGCTGCTCTACAGTGAGCGAATCACTTATTCGGAAAATGGAGCATTTGAATTTGCTATAAGTAAGCTAATTGCGGAAAAGTACGAGTATTCCATCCACTTGGAGGGCCGGGCAGACTGACCACCCGCTGAAAAGATCCTGAGCATGTTTCCTTGACATGTTAAAGCCTCCTAACTATAATAGGAGTTACCCGTCTGGACGGTTGCGAAGGGGCGCGCTGGCGCGCCCCAAGAAGTATGGGAGGTCAATCAAATGCTTCGTTGAATCGAACCCTTTCTCCACATGGCAAGGGCTGTGGGGATGGATCTTTGTCATCACCGGGCTAAAGCTGGCGGTTCTGGCCGGGACGGCCGCCTTCGCCCGGATTATTTCCGTTTTTTTGGGGAATGCCGCTTCGCCGGATCTCACCTTTGCCCAGGGACGGCAGGCGGTTTTGTCCGCTCTGGTTACGGCTGCAGCCATGCTCTGCGCGGAGCTTCTTACCGGGGAGGCGGAATACCGGTGCACGGCCAAGGCGCGCCAGGTACTGCGCACCGGCATTTTTTCAAAGGTGCTGGAGCTGGATGTGGGAAACATTGAGAAAATCGGCCCGGTGTCCGCTATCACTTCCTCAGTGGACGGCGTGGAATCCATGCAAATCTATTACAGCAAATATCTTCCCGGTCTGCTCTATTCCCTGATCGCGCCGGTCTACCTCTTTTTCCAGCTGCGGGAGGTTTCCCTGATCCCCGCGCTCCTGCTGTTTGTCATTTCCTTTATCCTCCTGCCCGTAAACAATGTCTTTCGGAAGCATATCGAGGTTTTGAAGACGGAATACTGGAACTCCCTGGAGGACCTGACGGGCTATTACCTGGAAAGCGTCCAGGGGCTCACCACATTAAAACTGTTTGGCCGCGATGAGGATCGCACCCGTGTGCTGGCGGCAAAGTCAACGCAGTTCAACAATAAGATCATGGATGTGATGAAGGTGAATTTTTCCTCCTTCCTGCTTACGGACGGCCTGATCTACGGCGGGGTAGCTGCCGCAGCCTGCGTGGCTGCAAAGCAGGTTCTCTCCGGAAAGATTTCTTTTTCTGACGGGCTCATGGTGCTCCTGCTATCCTTCAGTTTCTTCAGCTCCGTCCGCCAGCTGATGAATGCCACCCATTCCGCCCTGGCCGGTGTGTCCGCTGCCGATAAGGTGGAGAAGCTTTTGGACATTGACACCGCCAGGCCCTATAATCCGGATCTGCCCATGGCCTCGCCGGCATTTGACGGCATCCGTCTGGAGCATGTATCCTACGCCTACGAGGGGCGCCAGGCAGCTCTTAAGGATGTCTCCCTGGACATCCCGCGGGGAAAGGTTACTGCTCTGGCCGGGCTCTCCGGCAGCGGAAAATCCACGATTGCCGGACTTTTGATGCGGTTTTATGATCTGGAAAAAGGCCGCATTCTTTTGGAGGGGAGAGACTATGTAAGTCTTACTCCGGACGAGCTGCGGCGCCGCGTCATTATGGTTCCCCAGACCGTAAGCCTGTTCAGCGGCAGCGTGGCGGAAAATCTGCGCATCGCCGCTCCGGATGCTTCGGACGAGGAACTGTATGAGGCATTGCGGGATGTGCGGTTAAAGGATTGGGTGCTCTCTCAGCCCCTGGGGCTGGATACGGACGTGGGCGACGCCGGCGGGCGGCTCTCCGGAGGCCAGCGCCAAAAAATAGGGATTGCCCGGGCGCTGCTGTGCCGTGCGGAATACATTATTTTTGACGAATCTACATCCAGCGTGGATCGGGAGAGCGAGGAGGAGATCTGGAACTGCATTGACGAGCTGTCCCAGACCCGGACGCTGATCATCATTTCCCACCGGCTCTCCACCATCCAGAATGCGGATTGCATCTATGTTCTGGAAAATGGAGCCATCGCCCAGCAGGGGACCCATGAAGAGCTGATGCGGGAAACGGGTCTGTACCGGCGGCTGGTGGAAGAACAGGCCCAGCTGGAAGCGCTGGGGATGGAGGAGGTGCGGCATGCGTAGACGTTTTTCCTATTCAATCGGGGAGCTGACCCGGCGGCTCCTTAAAATTGCTGCTCCGGTCAAGGGAACTTTGGCTATTTCCACACTGGCCAGCATTCTGGGAAATCTGGCGCAGATGGGCCTGATGGGCTTTGGCGCCCTGTTTCTTATGGCCTGCGCTGAAATGAATGACGGCTCCCCCTGGATCTTTGGAGGACTTATGGTTTTCTCCGCATTTCTCATCGTGGCCTGCCGCTATGTGGAAGGCGTAATCTCCCATGCCGGAGCCTATGAACTCCTAGCCGGGATGCGGATCCGCCTGTATCAGATTCTCCGCCAGCTGGCGCCCGCCTGCCTGATGGATCAGAATAAGGGGGATATCCTCAATATCGCTGTCTCGGATATTGAAACCATTGAATATTTCTTCGCCCATGCCATCGGCCCTATGTTCACCGTGATCATTCTCCCCTGTGTGACTTTGATGCTGGCATTTTGGTTTAACCCCTTATTTGCCGCCGTGCTCCTTCCCATATACGCGGTGGTCAGCCTGGCATTTCCCCTTATCGCCATACGGGCCGGGCGCAGAGTGGGACTGCGCTTTCGCTCCCGGCTGGGAGAGCTGAAAGCTTTGGTGCTGGAGAGCGTCTACGGGCTTAAGGACATTCAGATTTTCGGGTTCGGCCCGCGCCGGCTTGCCATGGTTCAGGAAAAGAACCGGACGATTAACCGCTCTGCCCATGGCCTCGTCCTGCACCAGCAGACCGTGTCCTCCGCCCCCGCGTTTTTCGTGTATCTGGCCCGGATCCTGATTATCGGAGCCGCCTCCTATCTGGCAGCTTCCGGCGCGCCGAACCCCCAGGGAACGATTATTCTCTCCTTTGTGGCAGCAGCCTCCTTCTCGTCCACCCAGTCTCTGACTTCTGTGGTTTCCAATCTGCTTGAGACCTATGCGGCGGCGGAGCGGCTGTTTCGCATTGAGGATACCCGGCCGGAAGTGACGGATCCCGCAGCACCCAAGAGCTGTGGACCCATCCGGAGCATCGTGTTTGACCATGTGCAGTTTTCTTATCCCGGGACAGGGGAAGCGGGAGGCTCTGATGCTGGCACTATCGCGGCCTCTGGCGGGGCCGCCGGTGACGGTACAATCGCGGCCTCTAGCGGGACCTCCCCAGCTGACGGCTCTGGCGGCAGCGCCCAGCAGTCCGGCCTTATCCTCCGGGATTTCTGCCTGACAATTTCGGGAAATGAAAAGCTGGGAATCGCGGGGGAAAGCGGCATCGGCAAATCCACAGTCCTGCGGCTTCTCCTCCGGTTCTGGAATCCCACAGCCGGTCAGATCCGCATAAACGGGATTCCAATTGAGGAAATTTCCCTCTCAGAGCTCCGCAGCCGGATCGCCGTGCTGGAGCAGGACACTTTTCTTTTTAATGGGAGTATCGGCGAAAATATTGCCATTGGAAAGCCGGAAGCATCGAAGGAGGAAATTGAGACTGCTGCCAGGCGGGCAGGCCTTCACGATTTTATCGCTACTCTGCCGGATGGGTATGATACCCAGATGGAACAGATGGGCGCCCGGCTGTCCGGAGGCGAGCGCCAGAGAGTGGGCATTGCCCGAACCATGCTCACGGATCCGGACGTCATTGTTATGGACGAGCCGACCAGCAGCCTGGATGTTCTGCATGAGAAGGAACTCCTAAAAACCCTTTCGGAGGAATGCTCCCACAAGATGCTTATTATCATTTCCCACCGTCCCTCCACGCTTACGGGCTGCAGCCGGGTGGTGCGGCTTAAGGGCGGGAAAATGGAGGAGTGCTACTGAGGGAGCTGATTCTGGGGCGGGCGGGTTATGCCTCGACAGGCGGCTCACTCGTTTGGCGGGCGGCTTATCTCCCAGAAGGCCACCGCGCTGGCAGACGCCACATTCAGGGAGTCCACCCCGGGCGCCATGGGAATACGAACAACGTAGTCGCAGTCCGCTATGGTCCCGTCAGCCAGCCCGTCCCCCTCTGTTCCCAAAATCAGGGCCAGGCGTTCCTCCCGCTTAAGACGTGAGTCCTCAATGCTCACCGAGTCCTCCCGCAGCGCCATGGCTGCCGTGCGAAACCCCATCCGGCGCAGTGTTTCCATTCCTGGATCCGGCCATCCGCCGTCTTTTCCCTCATCAAAATAGGTCCAGGGGATCTGAAAAACCGTCCCCATGCTCACCCGCGCGGCCCTGCGGTAAAGGGGATCGCTGCAGCCGCGAGTCAATAGGATCCCATCTATGCCGATGGCCGCTGCCGAACGGAAAATCGCTCCCACATTTGTGGGGTTCATCACGCGCTCCAGCACTGCAATCCGGCGGGCATTTTGGCAAATTTCTTCCACCGCAGGCAAGGGCGGGCGTTCCATGGCGCAGAGAATTCCCCGGGTCAATTTGTAGCCGGTGATTTTTGTAAGAATTTCCATCCGGGCGGTGTAGATCGGGACATCGCCGCAGCTTTTTAAAAGTTCTTCCGCCTCCCCTTTTAGCTGCTCCCGCTCCGCCAGAAAGGAGATGGGACGGCACCCACGGCCCAGCGCCCGCGCAATCACCTTCGGGCTCTCCGCGATGAAAATTCCCGGCTTCGGCTCATTGATATGCAAAAGCTGGGGCTCCGAAAGCCGGGCGTAGACATCCAGCTGGGGGGCGCTAATGTTGGTGATTTCTTGTGGGGTGGACATTATTCGGAGCTCCTCTCTTTACTATCATATGCGCCTATATCCATATAGCGCAGCCGCTTCATTCCTTCTAAATCGATAAAAACCATGCTTCATCAATACTGTAGTCATTCACGGGAATGACGCCTAATTGTAATTCTCTTAATTTTTCTACCAATTCATCTCCATCAACCAGGTCAATGGGCGTGGTGCCCGGACGGTTGGCCTCTTCTATGGCTGGCCCTGAAAATTTTCCCGTTGTTATAAACAACCCTTTGTCCGCCCTTCCCTGCATAGCGCCTCTAAAATCCCGAATTTCTCCGGCAGCCACTGTTCCTGTATAGCGCTTGCATTGAAAAAGCATGTGAAAGCTGATTATGCCGTTCAGCTTTATAATTCCCATCCCATCTATTCCGCCGTCTCCTGTTTTTCCGGTAACTTTGACCTGGGTGAATCCCGATTCTCTTAACAGCCTTTGGGTTAATCGCTCAAAAGCATCTGGTTTTAAATTTAATAACTAAAACTTCCCACACCAATACGGTGTGTTGAACCTTGAAAATTCAATATTTCAGCCAATAAAAAGGCATAAACCTGTTCCGTTTGGTATAATGGAATTGACTAGAAACCATCTTTACAAAGGAGATTTATGCCATGTCCAGTATACCACAAAACCATTGCGATGAGAACGAGTTAATTGATTGCGTTCAAAGATTTTTTTCCAGGCATCATGTCAGCAAGCTTCTTGCCAGATGTAATGGGATGAAAGAAAAAGGCGTTTCACCTGTTTCTCTCCTTCGTTACAAACTCTGCAACGTCTTTGTCGGAAGAAGTATGTATATGCAGCAACGGATAGGTTCCTTTAAGGAAGGTTTTTCAAAGAACACTTTTTACCGGTTCCTTAATTCGGTAAAAACAAACTGGCTCCGTTTTACTTCTCTTCTTGCTGCGGATATCGTTAATAAGGATCTCAAAGATCTAACGGATGATAACAGGAAAAATGTGTTCATCATTGATGATAGCCTTTTTAGCCGAACCAGTTGTAAGAAAACAGAACTGGGATCAAAAGTATTTGACCACACCGATATGCATTTCAAAAAAGGGTTTCGGCTGCTTACTTTAAGCTGGAGTGATGGAAACACATTGATTCCGGTAAACAGCTGCCTCTTAGCATCTGCAAAAGAAACAAATATTATCGGTCCGGTAAAGAACTTTGATAATAGGACTATTGCAGGAAAAAGGCGTAAGCTTGCGCAGACAAAAGCACCAGAAGCAATGATGACTTTGTTGGATACTGCCCTCTGTGCAGGACTAAAGGCGGATTATGTCCTTTTTGATTCCTGGTTTTCCAACCCGGCACAGATCACAGCCATCCATTCAAAAGATATGGATGTGATCGCTATGATTAAGAAAAGCAGCCGCATCAAGTATTCGTACTGTGGTGAACAGTTGAACATCAAAGAGGTCTATTCCAGGAACAAAAAACGCCGTGGCAGATCAAAGTATCTGCTTTCTGTTGACGTCATGGTAGGAAAAGAGAATCCCATTCCGGCGAAAATCGTTTGCGTAAGGAATAAAGCAAATCGCAAGGACTGGCTTGCTTTTATCTGTACGGATACGACCCTTTCCGAAGAAGAGATTATCCGTATTTATGGAAAGCGCTGGCAGATTGAGGTTTTCTTCAAGACCTGCAAATCTATGCTGAACCTGATTGGAGAATGCCGCAGCTTATCCTATGATGCACTGACAGCTCACGTGGCTATCGTGTTTACCAGATATATGTTACTTGCAATGGAACAGCGCCAAAATGTAGATCAGAGAACGCTTGGCGAATTGTTCTTTTTCCTTGTTGATGAAATGGCAGACATTACTTTCAGCAGATCACTAGGCATCCTGATGGATGCCTTAATGGCAAGTCTTCAGGAAATCTTAAAGCTCAGCGATGAGCAATTGAGAGCTTTTACTGCTGATTTTGAAGCAAGACTACCGAAATATCTGCGTAACGCACTCCATCCAGAGTCTATAGGAGCATAAATCACTATTTTGTTAGCTGAAATATTGAATTTTCAAGGTGCAAAGCCCATTTTAAGTATGGGAAGTCTTAGTAATAAAACCATAATTTTTTGAAATACTTCTCTTAATGGGTTGTTTTCGTAATCAATCGTAATTTTAAAATCATCCGGCAGCACCTCAAAAATGTCAAAATTATAAAAGTATGAAACCTCCCTGCACTCCTCCATTCTTCTTTTTCTGTTAAATTCAGTATTTACCATACCATTTCCATTGGGTACAAAAAACATAGTTTTAGTTGCAAACATTGCAACGGGACTATATACGTCAAACACTAAATAATTTGATGACTGTTTTAATAAATTAGAGAATGCAATCATAACCTCTTCTAAAGACAAAGAAAGTATATCTTTAACAAATTCATCAAATGCATAAATAGAAAAATGATTATTAACCACTTCCTTATCAATCTTTACTTTAACATTTATGATTTCATCTTCTAATGTGTCGTTAATAAACCCCTTATAATCCTCTTCATTACCTAATGAAAAATCATAAACCTGTTCTGTTTCATCTTGCAAAACTATTTTTATTTTATCTCTTTGTGAAACGGAATTTATGATATCCAAAAAATACCCATACTCTGGAGCATTTTTAACCTCAAATTTAAAGGAGGCTTCATATACTTTCATTCTTTCTGAAACGACACTATCTATTATTGTTGCTGCCTGAATCAACTCTGTAAGCATAATCCCCCTCCTCTTGTTTTATTTATTTGAAAATCTTCTAAATGTCAAATCATTATCTGTTTTTATTTGTATATATCTATTTCCATCATTATCTCTATATGCTTTTATAGTTTCATCAAAATCGTCTATAGCATCCGTTATTCTTAACTGTACACCGTGGCAAACATCATAAACCTTTCTAATACGGGCATTTATAACTGATGGTACCGTGTTAAACTGCTTATCAAATTTGTATTTCTCTGGTAATTCCCGTATCTTTTCTAATACTTTTTCCATTTTATCTTGTTCCAATTCCGTTGGTTTATAGTTTTCCAATGTACTTTGAATCATAGTGTCATAATCAATATAATCATTAGACTTAAAATATGTAATCATTGTATTTCTAAGCAGTGTGTGATCTCTTGGTGCAATACCTTTTACATTTCTATTTAATGTACTATCTATTGCACGAAATGCTTTATCTGTATTTACTTCGTCACTTACAACTTGATCTAATTCTAAAAAATTATCATACCAATACTTTGCAATATTATTAGAATATACTTTTGCTGAAAAATTAGTTGCATTGGGATCGTCAATTCTAAAAGTACAGGACTTCCAAAGTTTAGTTTTATCTTTTGAAAATCCGGATTTAAAGCTAAAATCTTCATCGTCTACAAAATCGGTATGTTCCACCTTAGCCAGCAAATATATATGCTCATCCATCTCTTCATCGTACATAAGAGCTTGTATTAAACTACCTTTTTGTACATTTGTATTCATATGTGCCACGGAAGTTTGTGCTTCTTGCTCTTTTAATAACAGTCTTTTAGCTATAAAATCCATTTTATCTGTTACAAAATTGGCATCTATCTGATTTTTTACTATATCTAAAATACAGCTTATTACTTCTGTATTAGCTGACCGTGTATGATATTCTCTAATAGAGGAATTATCATTTATATAAGTAATCAATGTTCTCACATAGTCAGAAAATGTTTCTGGCGTATCCCGTACATAAACAACATTATTCTCATAATCAATGATTCTTATTGTTTGAAAAACAATTTCCATCTTTAGCCCTCCTGCCAATACTTTTTTCAATTATACCACATATTGGAAGCAACTTGGACAAAAAATTGCCTTTTTTATACCATCTGCACTTTCATGTTTTATTTTGGGCCCATTCTTCCACTATTGGGATAAGACATTGCCAACTTAAATCTACAGTATGAATAAAAATTCCATATATTAGCTCGAATTGGATACTCTTTTCTGTATTCAAATTCCATCTGGTACTTTATGCTATGTCTGGTACACCACCAATGAATATCTTTCATTTTCATAGAATTACCAGCACTTATATGTTCTCCTAGCATTTTAATCTTATAATTATCTGTCTCTGTTTTAGCAAATAAATAAAACCATACATTAAAATATCTAATTATGTATACCTCACAATCTCCATTGTACATCATACACACTCCTGTCTATACAGTAATATATTTTCCACTTTTCTACAATATCCACATAATGTATACTGTAGTCTATGGGGTAAATATTTCGACCAAGATCAATACAATCTCAATTACTCCCACGCCATCCTCTTCCTTCAAAAATGCAGCCAGCTCTTTCTTTATCCTTTCCATACCATTCACCTCCCTTCTCAGTAAAAAGCCAGGAATGCAGGCACTACCATCATGACCATAACAACGCCAAGCATTAGAAACAGCGGCAGCAGCAGCTTTGTCCCGGCCTCTTCTCCCAGTTTTTTCGCCAGGTTTTTCCGCTGTTCGAACGCAGCCACCATCTCCAGCTCCAACGCGGCTTTAAGATTCTTACTGCCGGTTTTCCGGTTCTGTTCCAGCAGTGCCGCCAGCTTGACGTAGGGCTGCAGGCCACACCTTCTCCCAAATTCACCGTATGCCCTGCCCTCGGCCATTCCGCTCTTTAACTGGGAAATCGTATGACACATCTCTTCATAGGCAGGCCTCGGCTTCCGTGTTCCTCCCTGGACCGTGTTTTCATATCCCACGACAATCCGTTCCCAGGCAGTCCTTATCGTCATCCCCGCGCTGATAAATACCATGAATTTTGATACAATTTCAGAATAGTCCAGAAGCAAAAACTGCTCCCGCTGTTTTTTTGCATTCTGCTCCTTCATTTTCTCCCGCGCCGCCCACAAAAAGGCAAGAAGAACTCCCAAAAAAGGGATCACCGTATAGTCCGTATCACGCTCCCGGTAATAGCTCAGCTTTTTTCCGTCCACTTCCTCCGGAAGAAGAAGCTCTTTCTCTGTCTTCTGCCTGGTATCCAGGCGGCGGCACGCTTCCATGATCTTTTCCTTAAGCTGCTCATCCCTGTTTAAGACCGGCGGCATCACAGTCACCCGTATGTCGTATTCCTGCGTATGGGCTCCATCCGTTAAGACTGCTTTTAACCAAACCGTCTCCCCTTCCTCCGAAACACCGCTGTTTACCACGGTACCAAAGGAGTCCACCAGCTCTGTGTTCTCGGATTCCCAGCGGACCGTTAAGCCGTAGGACTCCAACACCCGTACTAAATTCAAATCACCGCGAACCGCCTCCAGTGATTCGTTTCCGCCCAGAATCCGGTCTGTCAGTTCCGGAAGTACCGTATCATACAGTGCTTTGGCCTCCTCGTCTGAATACTGCCGGTCTCTCACCGGTATCGTAACCGGTATTTCCCGCCCTTCCTCTCCCAACTCCCGAACCATTACCTCATACAGGAGTTCCCCTTCTCCGTGGGACGCCCGCTGCAAAGAAGATACGGGCACCCATTTGCCTCCCTGAAAAATCAGTAATACTACATACAGTATGATTCCGACCGCGGCACAGGCCATAGAAAACTTTGGAACCGGAAATTTTACGGATTTCCCCATTGCTACACCTCGATTCTTAGAATTCTTCCCGCCAAAGCATACGCTGCCGCGTAGAGCACCAGGCACCCTGTCATGATACCTCTCCCTGCACTGGTCTGATACATCATGTCGAAGAATCCAGGTGAGCTGACATCGACGTACAGCACCAGGAAAAAAGGAATCAGGTTCATAATCTTCTGTTCAAACTGTTTGGCAGCCGTCATTGTTGTGATCTCCTCCTGAATCTGTATCTTGTCACGAATCACGCCCGAAGTGTGGTTAATAATCGAGACCAGTTCTCCCCCGCTTCGTTTTGCTGCGGCAAACACCTCGGCGAAATTCCTTACATCGTCCAGTCCGCTTCTGTCGCCAAATTCCCTCAACACCTGCTCAACCGGGCGGTTCATACGGATCTGTCCCTCCATATGGCTGAATTCCAGGGTCATCATGCCGGAAGGTCCATACATGACCACCAGTTCCTTCACACTGGCTGAAAATGCATTCTCCACCGAGTATCCGGCACTCAGAAAGGAAGATAGAATCAGAATCCCTTCTTTAAATTCCAGATTCAGCTTTTTTAAACGCTGTTCTTTTAGATCTCGCTTCTTGATCAGGGGATAACACAGTCCGAAAGGACTCAATAGAATAAATACCGGCAGACTCCGGTAAAATACATAGGACACGGCCGCCGCAAAACCGGCTCCTGCCGCCGCATATTGGAACCATTCCCCGGCGGACAGCCGGTACCTGTCATAACACAATGCCTGCTGCCCGCAGTTTTTCCGTGTGCTTAAGCGCTCCGGTTTTCTTAAGGCATCCGGAGACGACCGCGTCCGGACCTTTTCGTTCCTCCGTCTTTTCCTCAAACTCATACAGGGAATGAAGCCTGATTTCCCCTTCTTCATAACAATCCACCTCCACAATTGAAAGCACCCGTCTGCTCCTGTCTCTCAGTCTCCCCAAATGCACGAGAATATCAAGAGCCGAGGCCAGCTGACTGCGGATCGCCGGCAGAGGCAGTTCGGCCCCCATTAACATCATCGTCTCCAGCCTGGAGAGCATGTCCTTCGGGCTGTTGCCGTGTCCCGTACTCAAGCTGCCGTCATGCCCCGTATTCATGGCCATAACCATGTCCAGCGCCTCCTTCCCCCGGACCTCCCCCACAATGATTCTGTCCGGATTCATACGGAGCGCCGCGCGAATCAGATCTGCGATCGTGACGGCGCCCTCACCCTCTGCGTTTGGTCCTCTGGCCTCCAGTCTTACCAGATTGGGAACGGCACGGATTTGCAGTTCCGCGGAATCTTCAACCGTAACCAATCGTTCTTCAGCCGGAATGCAGGCGGTAAGCGCATTTAAAAACGTGCTTTTCCCGGAATTCGTTCCTCCGCTGATGAAAATGTTATACCCCGCCGTCACCAGTTTCTTTAAAAATACAGCCGCCTCCTCGCTGACCGAGCCAAACCTGATTAATTTCTCCATTGTAATCGGCTCCGGAAACTTTCTGATCGTCACCGCAGGACCATCTAATGCAATGGGCGGCAGGACGATGTGTACACGGGATCCATCCGGCAGTCTTGCATCTGCTACTGGCCGTGAGACATTCACGGTACGGTTGACGCGGCTGACAATCTGCTGAATCATGTCCTCCAGCTGCTCCGTGCTCTCAAAGCCTTTACTCCACGCCTCCACACGCCCCTTCCGTTCGACGAAGATATGATCCGGTCCGTTCACCATAATCTCAGTCACCTCACGGTCATCCACCAGCTCCTGCAGCACCCCCAGCCTGCGGAAGGAATCAAACAGGCTGCTGCGCAGGTCCACCCGCTCTTTTAACGGCAGGTATCTGGCCTGCCCGTATTCCATAATCCGTTCGTCGATCAGCTCATACAGTTCTTCGTCGCTGGTATGGTTCTGTCCCTCCAGAAGCGTCATCAGTTCCTGCCTCAGTTCCTTTCATAATTCCTGATCCATCGCTTATGCCCCCTGTCACCTGACTGCCGTTTTCTCTCGTTCTTTTCCTGTTGTTCTGTTACTACGATTACCTCCCCTTCAACAGCTGCCTCGTATAATCCCCTAACTCTCCCCACAGCAGCTGCTCCAGATAGTTTTCCTTTCTTCCAAAACTGCTGTGATACGGAAGCTTAATCTTCTGAATCCGCTCTTTAAGCGCCTCATGCCCCGAACGGACTAAGTACTCTTCGAATTCCTCCACCTTTGCCACAGACATACAGTCATCCTTCACCGGCATAAAGACCGTACTGCATACTTCCAGCACAGAAGCGGCCTTTTTCCCAAACTGTCCTAAATCCACCACCACGATATCGTAGGCGCTCTCCTTTGCAATCCGCGTCAGCAGATCTGCCATATCCTCGGCCGTAATCTGACACAAATCCTCCGGATACCGCACCGGCGGTATGTAATCCAGATCTCCCCAGGAGTAGATAACCGAGCTCAGCCGTACCCAGCTGTAATTTCCCTGTCCGTAAAAATACAGCAGGTCGGACAAATCCGCCTTGTGCTCTTCCCCAAACAGCTTTTCCAGTCCGGAGCAGTCTTCTAAGTTTACATAAAGCACCCGTGATTTTCTGGACAGAAGCTGGCCCGCAGTCAGCGCAAAGGAGGTCTTTAAGCAGCGGTTGACGGGGGAGTACACACCGATGATATCACCGACATTCCCAATCGCGGTAAGCGCAGGCTGAGTCGTCCCCACGCAGTAACATGCCATTACCTCCCGCATGATATTATCGGTAGCCTGATACTTATAGACGCTCGGGTACTGTCCATCGACCGGCACCGTCTCCCCGTCAGCCAGCGTCACCACCCTGGCCGCTCCCAGGCGGTCAATCTCCTCCTTAGGCACAGTACTGTTAATCAGGAGCAATTCAATCTCATGCTCCATGGCATAATTTTTAAGCCTTTCCAGCGTCGTAAACGCCATGACGGTAAAAGGCACCTTTTCCTTCTGGTTTACAAAATCTGCAAACCGGTCGGCATAAAACGGGTCCACGTCGTAGACCGCCATAATCCTGTTTGTCACACCTTCGCTCCTATCCCGGTATCATGATGAAAGCCATGGTTCCAAAGAGCAGACAGACTCCCAGAGGGATTACCGCCTCCACCCCATCCCTGGCAAAATCATAATAGGCCGTTATTTTTTTTGTATGGTAAATGCGCCTGATATAGGCTGTGAGATGGTCAAAGCGCTCGTGAAAGCTGCCTTTCACCATCATCTTCAGAAAAGACCAGAAGGCCCCGATAAGAAATCCCAGGCCGATCGCCGCGGCTCCTGCGGTAAGGCCTGAGTAGCCGCAGATCAGCGCGGCCAGCTTGACATCTCCCGCTCCGATCATGCGGAAGAAAAACAGTGGAAAAAACAGTGCGGTCACCGCCAGCATACGCGCCAGAAACAGCCCGCCCTCTTTTAAATATACCGCCGTCTCCGGAGGCACTCCAGACTCCACCATGGCAAGAAGTATCCCACAGACCATGGAAATGGCTACCCACCAGTTGGGAATCCGGTGCTCCCGCACATCGTAATAGGCGCCGGCGGCCAGCACCAACAGCAAAATCAAATTTTGAGCGATAAAATCCCCCTCTTTCTCTCTTTATATTTTATCAAAACTGGGAATTGTGCCGGAATATCGGCGCTACAGTCATAAAAAGAATTCTATGACCCTGTGAATCATATCTGCCCTCTGAATGGGGGTAAGAATGTTTCTTAATTATGCACAATCCTAAGCTAAAAGTCAACCTGTTTTCCACAAAAATACTGTATACATTTATTTGCTTTACATAACTGGGAAGCCTTGATGAAATGGACTTTTTTTCCATCTCACCCCCGGCTTTTTCCACTTCATTTTGTTGACGTTCTCTCCCTAAAATGGTAAAATACAGTTAGTTTATTTTTTTAAACCAAAGGAGGAATTTACATGTTGGAAGCCGGCGATTTTAACAAGCTTTTTCGCGACTGCATGCCGCTGTTTATTGCTCTTGGAGACGAGGTCCGACTTTCCATCATCGGGGTGCTTGCCAGCACTGGTCTCTATGACGATCATGAGACGAACATCGCCGCTTCGCTGGAGGGATACCGCCTCGACGGAGCCCACGGCATGAATGTAAAGGAGATTACGGAGCAGACCAATTTATCACGCCCCGCCATTTCCCATCATTTAAAGATTTTAAAAGACGCCGGTTTGGTGAATGTTCGCCGGGAAGGCACTTCCAACTACTATTATCTGACGATCGCAGACAGCACAAAGGAACTCCGCAGACTGGGGACTTATCTCCAGGAACTGCTTTCTTCTGCCAAAGAGCGGCCTTCGCCAATGAATACAGGCAATTTATGAATATTTTGGTATTTTCCAGATATACTATTTTCTATAATAGAACTGTTGACTTATTTAAATCTGGAGATGAAATACGATGAAAAACATGATATTCAGAAAACGGCTGGTCCGTTCCGAGGAAGAAAAAAACTTACGCCGGGAGATTGAGCGTTCCAAAACAGCCATCGATTCGGCAAGAAACCATTTTGAACAGGTAGTCGATCCCACGCTGATTGACTGCTATATCTATGAACTAAACGCGGCACAGCTGCGTTATCAGTTCCTTCTGCGCCGCTTCAAGAGCCGGGAGGTATAAACTTTTATCACTGGAGGATAAGTATATGAGCAAGTGGTATGAAAAAGGGGTATTTTATCATATGTATCCCTTAGGGTTAACGGGGGCGCCGAAAGAGAATTCCGGAGCCGACGTTACAGACCGTTTTGAGGAAATGAATCAATGGATTCCTCATATCCGGTCACTTGGCTGTAACGCCATTTACATCGGGCCACTGTTTGAGTCCTCCTCACACGGGTATGACACGCGGGACTACCGCACAGTAGACCGCCGTCTGGGAACGAATGAAAGCTTCAAAGACTTTGTTTCCCTGTGTCATGAATCGGACATCAAAGTGGTGGTTGACGGAGTTTTCAACCACACAGGCCGGGAGTTCTTCGCATTTCTGGACATTGCTGCAAACCGGGAGAGTTCTCCTTACCGTGACTGGTATAAGGGCGTGAACTTCGGCTGGAACAGTCCGCTGGGAGATTCCTTTGGCTATGAGGCCTGGCAGGGCCATTACGAGCTGCCCTGTCTGAATCTGTGGAATCCCGATGTAAAACAGTATTTATTTGATACGATCCGGTTCTGGGTCGATACCTTCGATATCGACGGAATTCGCCTTGACTGTGCCAACGTACTTGACTTTGGCTTCATGAAGGAGCTAAGGAGCCAGACCTCCGCCATGAAGGAGGATTTCTGGCTGATGGGCGAGGTGATTCACGGCGATTACAGCAGATGGGTGAATGATGAGATGCTTCATTCCGTCACCAATTATGAGCTGCACAAAAGCATTTATTCCGGACACAACGACCACAATTACTTCGAAATAGCCCATAATGTCAGGCGTCTCGAGGCCATCGGCGGCAGGCTCTACACCTTTGTAGACAACCACGACGAGGACCGGATCGCCAGCAAATTAAACGATCCGGAGCATTTATATCCCGTCTACACACTCCTGTTCACGCTTCCCGGAATTCCTTCCATCTATTATGGAGGAGAATGGGGGATTGAAGGCAGGCGGACAAAGACGAGCGATGACGCGCTCCGGCCTCGCATCACCATCGCAGACGAGGAAAAACTTCACTGCGGCCTGACAGATCTCATTGCCAGACTGGGAACCATTCATGATGAGAATCCTGAATTCCACGGGGGACGGTATCAGGAGCTCCTTCTCACCAACAGGCAGTACGCATTTGCGCGGTTCCATCAGGGACATGCCGTCATTACCGCGGTAAACAACGACGGAGCCGATGTATCCGTCGCCATACCAAGCCCGGTAAGCGGCACCACAGCGGTAAATCTTCTCGATGGAGAGGAGTACCCGTTACAGATCAGAAAATCATGGTAACTCTGCCGGCAAACCGGGGGGTTATTCTAAAGATTACGGAGGGCTAAACTTATGGCAGGAAGCAAAAAGGAAATTGGGACAGGATTTATCACGGAAGTAGACCGTTATCTCTTCAACAACGGCAGACATTATGAGATCTTCGAGAAAATGGGCGCGCATCCGAAAAAATATAAGGGCAAAAACGGCATGTATTTTGCCGTCTGGGCACCTCATGCGGAGCAGATCGGTGTCGTCGGCGACTTTAACAGTTGGGACCCGGAGGCAAATGCGATGATGCCTCTGGCGGATTCGGGCATCTGGGAGGCATTTGTCCCTGGCATCGCTGCAGGAGAGCTATACAAATACGCCATCACAACGAAAAGCGGCAAGATCTTATTCAAGGCAGATCCCTATGCGTTCAGCGCGGAATACCGCCCCGGCACCGCTTCCCTTACCACCGATCTTTCGGACTTCCAGTGGGGAGACGACGCCTGGATGGATAAACGCGAAAGCGCCGATCCTATGAACGCTCCGATGAGCATTTACGAGGTTCACCTCGGATCCTGGCGCAGGAAAAACAGACCGGAAAAAGACGGCTGCTATACATATGTGGAAGCTGCGAAGGAGCTGGCCGATTACGTGACCGACATGGGATACACCCACGTGGAGTTAATGGGAATCGCCGAGCATCCCTACGACGGCTCCTGGGGTTATCAGGTCACCGGTTACTTCGCCCCGACCTCCCGCTACGGAACGCCTCAGGAATTCATGTACTTTATCAATTACATGCATAAAAAAGGAATCGGCGTCATCCTGGACTGGGTTCCGGCCCATTTCCCAAGGGATGCGCACGGTCTCTCTGAATTTGATGGAGAAGCGCTCTATGAATACGCCGATCCCAGAAAAGGGGAACACCCGGACTGGGGAACCAAGGTATTTGATTACAGCAAGTATGAGGTAGACAATTTCCTCATTGCCAACGCCATTTACTGGGTGGAAAAATACCACGTGGACGGACTCCGGGTGGATGCCGTCGCCTCCATGCTCTATCTGGATTACGGCCGGGAGAACGGCAACTGGATTCCCAACCGTTACGGCAGCAATGAAAATCTGGAAGCCATTGAATTTTTCAAGCATTTAAACAGTGTAATGGCAGACCGCGGGAACGGCGCCATTGTCATCGCGGAAGAGTCCACCGCATGGCCGAAAGTCACCGGGAAGCCGGAGGACGAGGGTCTTGGCTTTACCTTTAAGTGGAATATGGGATGGATGCACGATTTCCTGGAGTACATGAAGCTGGACCCGTATTTCCGCAAATACAACCACCACAAGATGACGTTCGGACTCACCTATTTTACCAGTGAAAAATATATCCTGGTGCTGTCCCATGACGAGGTCGTCCATCTGAAGTGTTCCATGATCAACAAGATGCCGGGACTTTTAGAGGATAAGTTTGCCAACTTAAAAGCGGGCTACACCTTTATGCTTGGTCACCCGGGCAAGAAGCTGCTCTTTATGGGGCAGGATTTCGGCCAGTTCCACGAGTGGGATGAAAAGGCGGCGCTGGACTGGTACCTGACCGACGAGCCGCAGAATGCCGGCTTACAGAGCTACGTGAAGGATTTACTGCAGCTCTACCGCAAATATCCGGCGCTCTACGAACTGGATTACGACTGGGACGGTTTCCAGTGGATCAATGCCAACGACGGAGACCGCAGCATCTTCAGTTTCGTCCGTTACAGCCGCGATCACAAACGGAGCCTCTTATTTGTCATCAATTTTACTCCGGTGGAACGGCCTGACTACCGTGTAGGCGTGCCGAAGCGCGGAACCTATACCCTGGTGCTGGATAACAGCCACGGCCTCTACAAACGGGGCGACAAGGCCCCTGCGTTCCGTTCCGTGAAAAAGGAGTGCGACGGCCAGGATTATTCCATCGCTTATTCGCTTCCTGCATACGGAACCGCAGTTTTCCGTTTTTGATAATATTTTTAGTTTTATGTAAATTGTGTGCAAAATATTCAGAACTTTTTACCGGAATATCTGTACTTTTTATGGAATTTGTAGTAAAATAAAAGAACCAAAACTACTACATAGTTTAGACTCAAGGATGGAAGGAGAGGTTATATATGGCAGCAGAATTGATTGCAACAACAGCAACAAAAAAAGTATATCGTGACGGAGACAAGGCGATTAAGGTTTTCAACGCAGATTTCCCGAAGGCGGAAGTATTAAATGAAGCGCTGATTACCGCGCGTGTAGAAGAAACCGGCGGAATTGACGTACCAAAGGTATTGGAAGTCGGTGTATTTGAAGGTAAGTGGTCCATTACGTTTGACTTCATTGAAGGCAAAACCCTCCAGCAGCTTATGGACGAGAACCCTGACAAGCTTGCAGAGTACATGGAACAGATGGTTGATCTTCATCTGAATATTCTTTCCAAACACTGCCCTCTGTTAAACAAGCTGAAGGATAAGATGTCCAGACAGATTCTTGAGATCGATGAATTAAGTGATATTACACGCTATGACATGCGCACCAAGCTGGACAGCATGCCGAAGCATACCAAGTTATGCCACGGTGATTTTAACCCGACCAATATCGTCGTAAGAGAAGACGGCTCCATGTGTGTTCTCGACTGGGTACATGCGACTCAGGGTAACGCCAGTGCAGATGTTGCCAGAACCTACCTTCTGTTCTGCTTACAGGATCAGAAAAAAGCGGATATGTACATGGATATTTTCTGTAAAAAGACCGGTACTGCAAAGAAATACGTACAGACATGGCTGCCGATCGTAGCTGCGGCTCAGCTGTCAAAGAAACGTCCGGAAGAGGTTGAATTACTTCAGAAATGGGCGAATGTCTGCGATTATCAGTAGAAAGGAACTCCTCCGGGAATACTACCGGAGGAGTTTTTTATTTCACAGATACGTATGCCCTGTTATGTTACTCAATTCTTTGTCAATCGAAGTTTCTGATAGCGGCTTCTTAAATTTTCTGAATCAATATATTCAATTTTATGTTCTCCTATCAATTCACGTATAGCCTTACCGACTGTGTCGGTAACTTTTGTATACCCCATAGCTTCTGCAAGTTCCGAAGACGAAAGCGGACTTCTCTGGCTTAATGTTGAGAGAATCAGATCTTTAATTTCGCTAATGCTTCTGCGTTTTCTCACGCGCCGTTCCGGCTTTTGAGAGGACGCAGGCAGAAATTTGTCCTGTACAGCAAGAATTACAGTAAAATACGTCCTTTCTATATCCGTTTCAAATACCGGCGGCTTTGAACCATTTTGCTGCATTGCACGCAAAATCGTTGGTATCCCCGTATTTCTCCCCTCAATAAGCTTTAATTCTTTCAAAAAATCACCAATTCTGCGGTTTCGGTAGCGACGGGAAATCATATGCCTGTTTCGGATATCTTCATCACTGATCGTCCTGTCCGGGCCCGGCAAACTGGTAATCTCCATTTTTTCAGGAGTAATCGTTACCGTAATGGGTTCGCCAATCTGATAGGATTTGTGATAGACCGCATTCGATAAAGCCTCCTCCACCGCCGCATAAGGGTAATTATAAATACGTTCTGCTTCGGCGCGGCCAGGAACCTTTGTAACTTTTTCTTTTATAATATAATTTTGGACATAGCTAAGGGCATCACGCAATTGGCGGTCAAGCGGCCCGGAAAATACTTTTTCAGTCATACCGATCCCTGTCGGATCAGGCTTATCAACAACTTCAATACGTGCATAAGGAAAAAACTCATCCGGCCGCTCATAAAAAAACATAAGCCCAACGTTTAATGGCTTGCGCAATTCACTCGGACCACCAACCAAACGCATATCTAAGGCAAGTTCCGTAACAGGACGCTTAAGCGAAGTTTCGTACAAATCGCTTCCTACTGCATAAAGATATTCTGCAATTAGACTGGACTTTAAATCAGCTACATTCGCTTTAAAATTAGCGCGATCATCAAAAGGAACATTATTGGCCAAAAGGAACAGTTCTTTTTCTTCCAGATTATTTGCCTTAATTGTATTGGAAAGTTTACGAATATAATATGCTTTGTCACTCCTGACAGCCTTTTCTGCCGGGAATGAGGTTGGGCACTTATATGGACGTGATTCCCCGCCCGGCACCCAAAGAACCAAAATATCCGCACCTTCATAAATAGTCTGCTCAACAATCGGAACATATCGCGGCTCAATCAGATTGCACTTTTGCAGTAATTCTTTGTTAATGCGGTCTATGGAATCCGGAGTAAGCCCGCTGACCGGAAGCTTCGGCATGCCATCCTCTTCCTCCACTCCAATAATAATATATCCGCCGCCCCAGTTATCAATGTCGTTAGCAAATGCACAGATGGAATGTAGAATTGGTTCCGGATTCCAATTCCTTTTATACTCAACCCGTGCATTCTCAACAACTCTGCGGTTGATCAATTCCGTTATATTAATTGGCAAGGCCATGCTGATTCCCCCTTTAATATCCCTTTATGATATCCCTTTATGATACCCCTTTATGATACCCCTTTATGATACCCCTTTATGATACCCCTTTATGATACCCCTTTATCATACCCTTTTATTATAAGGAGTATGTATGGAAAATTCAAGGTACTATCTGTTCAATTTTTATCTGCCATCGTCGTCTCTCACCGTCAGCACAAACAGCCTCGCAAGATAATCCCCCTGCCGCACTCCCGCCGTCCTGACACCGCTGGCCTGATCCGACAGAATCAGTCCGTAATTCATGAGTTCATCGCCGTAGCATGTGTATGGAAACTCCGCCATTCCCTGTTCCCGGATCTCATACTCCCCCTCTTCCAGAAGCCCCAAAAGCCTCATCCTGCAAAAACCTGCATTTACCGGCTGCAGCACTCTGAAGTAAGCAGCCAGTGCCTCCCGTTTGTCCGGAGAAACCACGATCCAGCCAGCCTCGCTGCGTTCATTCTCAAAGGGACTGATCAACCGGTAAAAGGTCCCTTCCGCAATCAGTCTGCGGTTTGCCTTCATAAATGCAGTCTGTTTCTTCATCTGTTCAAGCTCCGCCTCACAGATTGCCGTTACATCCATCTCATATCCAAAGGTACCGAAATACGCACAGACTGCCCGTGTCTCCATCGGGACATGACGGTGCGTCTGATGGTTCGGAGCCGCGGAGACGTGACTGCCCATGGAACTTAAAGGGTAAACGTAAGAAGTTCCGTACTGGATTCTTATACGCTCTACTCCATCCGTGTCGTCCGAGGTCCATGCCTGCGGCGCATAATAGAGCATTCCGGGGTCGAACCGCGCTCCGCCGCTGGCACACGATTCAAACAGAACGTGAGGGAATTTGCGAATCAGCCGCTCATACAGACGGTAGACTCCCAGAATCTGACGGTGCATGACGGTTCCCTGACAGGCGGCATCCCTCCCTGAAGACCACGCCTCCGTAACGCTGCGGTTCATATCCCATTTGATATAGCTCAAATGCCCCCGCTCGATGATGTCCTCCATCAATCCGCCGATATAATCAATCACCTCGTCCTTCGAAAAGTCCAGAACCAGCTGGTGGCGGCCGACACAGCGCGGCCTGTCCTCACTGCCCAGCACCCAGTCCGGATGCGCCTCATACAGGCGGCTGTCCCGATTGACCATCTCCGGCTCAAACCAGAGACCAAAGGAAAGCCCCATGGCCCGTATTTTCTCCGACAGCCCTTCGATGCCGTCCGGCAGCTTCTTCCGGTCCGCATACCAGTCCCCAAGCGAAGAAGTGTCATCGTCACGGCGGCCAAACCACCCGTCATCCAGGACGAACAGCTCCACACCGGCCTTCCTGGCCTTTTCCGCCAGGTTCAGAAGCTTTTCTTCCTGAAACTTCATATAGGTGGCTTCCCAGTTATTGATTAAAACAGGGCGCTCCCGGTCTCTCCACCAGCCCCTCGCCAGTCTGGTCCGGAACAATTGGTGGAACACCTGGCTCATTCCATTTAAGCCCCTGTCAGAATAGACCAGCACTGCCTCCGGGGTCTGGAAGCTCTCCCCTGCTGCCAGCGGCCAGGAAAATCCCTCCGGATGGATACCAACCATGATTCTCGTTGTCCCCATGGTGACAACCTCGGCACTGGCAAGA